>JBQCEK010000425.1:0-11294 GCA_051960335.1 Sphingomonas sp. | reverse complement strand
TAGATCGCCGCCGCGCCCGGCGGCGCCAGGGCGGCGGTTCGCGGATCGGCCAGTTCGGCCACGCGCGCCGCGGCGCCGGCGGTGTCCTGGTAGGAAATCGGCTCGATCCCCTTCGCCTTCAGCCAGTGCCGACATTGGCCGAGCGCCTGGGGATGGCTCATCGCCTCGCGAACCTCCGCCGTTTCGCCGAGGCCCATCAGCGAATAGCGGATCGGCAGGAAATGCTCGCCGGTGATTACCAGCCCCGATTCGGGCAGCAGGAAATGGATGTCGGCCACGCGGCCGTGCAGGGAATTTTCGATCGGAATGATCGCGCGCGCGGCGGTTCCGTCCTGCACCGCTTCGATGGCGTCGGCGAACGAAAAGCACGGCAGCGGGCAGCAATCGGGAAACGCCTCGATCGCCGCGATATGCGAATTGGCGCCGGGCGCACCTTGGAAGGAGACGGCGCGCTCCGGGTGGTGCCGGGCATCGTCGGTCATCCGCGCCACGATCGGGCGCGCGGGCGCGGGATAGTTTTCCATAAGCGGGCTCGCGCCTAGCCGCGACGCGCTCGCGTCGCAAGCGCGCTTGCGATGCCCGCGGCGCGATTCTAAAGGAAGGCACCAATCCCATGGGTGCCGGCTTCGGGGGCCCGTCTTCTCAAGGACGCGACGACGACATGGATAATAGAACAAATACGATTGCGGGGTGGATTCTGGCTGGCTTCGCATCGGCGTTGGGCCTGTCGATCGTCAGCGGCATGGTGATGCATTCGGAAAAGCCGGAAAAAGCCGGCTATCCGATCGAAGGCGTCGTCGAAGGCGGCGGGGACGATGCGGCCGCCGCGGTCGAGCCGATCGCCAATCGCCTCGCCAAGGCTGATCCGGCCAAGGGCGCCGAAACCTTCAAGAAGTGCCAGACCTGCCATACGATCAACCAGGGCGGGCCGAACGGGCAGGGGCCGAATCTGTACGGCACCGTTGGCGAAGGCATTGCGCAGGGCAAGGGCGGCTTCGCCTTCTCCGATGCGCTGAAATCGGTGGGCGGCACCTGGACCTTCGATGCCCTCGACAAATGGCTGACGAGCCCGCGCAAGTTCGCCAACGGCACGAAGATGACCTTCGCCGGTCTCTCCGATCCGCAGGACCGGGCGAATGTGATCGCTTATCTCAACGCGCAGGGGTCGAACCTGCCGCTGCCCAAGCCCGAAGCGGCGGCGCCCGCCGCTGCGGCCGGCGCGGCCCCGGCGAATGGCGCTGCTCCGGCAAGCGAAAACGCCGCCGAAGCGAACGTCACCTCGTCCACCGATGTCACCAATCAGGCGACTCCGGCGCCCGGTGCTCCCTCGGTGGACAAGAAGGCCGCCGTCGAGGCGAGCAAGCAAGGGCATTGATGCGCGGCCGCCGCTGGTTCGCGGCGGCCGGCTCCAAGATCGGCTGAGCAGCCCGCTGTCCGGGCTTAGCCTTCGCGGCGCTCCATCGGCGCCTGCGCCTCATGCGTGTGGCGCGAATGCTCGCTGGCGGTTTCGATCGACTGTTCCGCTTCGCGGCGACGGCGATAGAAGTCCTTCACCACGTTCCAGCCTTCCTCGGCGGTTTCGACGATCGTGAAGATGTCGAGATCGCGCGGCGAGATCACGCCTTCCTCGCATAGCGCCTCGAAATTGACGACTCGACCCCAGAAGTCCTTGCCGTAGAGCAGGACCGGGATCGGATCGATCTTGCCCGTCTGGATCAGCGTCAGCAGTTCGAACAGCTCGTCGAAGGTGCCGAACCCGCCCGGAAACGCCGCCAGCGCGCGCGCGTGGAGCAGGAAGTGCATCTTCCTGAGCGCGAAATAGTGGAACTGCATGCTCAGCGCCGGCGTGACATACGGATTGGGCGCCTGCTCGTGCGGCAAGACGATATTGAGGCCGACCGATTCCTCGCCGACGTCGGCAGCGCCGCGATTGGCGGCTTCCATGATCGACGGGCCGCCGCCCGAGCAGACGACGAACTGGCGCTTGCCTTCCTCGTCGCGCGGCAGCTGGCTCACCATCCGGGCGAGCTCGCGAGCGACCTCGTAATATTTCGATTTGTCGACCAGGCTTTGCGCAACCTTGCGCGCCTCTTCGCCCTGCGCGGCCTCAAGCATCGCCTGCGCCTTCGCCGGCTCGGGAATCCGCGCCGATCCGTAGAACACGAAGGTCGATCCGATATTCGCTTCGTCGAGCAGCAGCTGCGGTTTCAGCAATTCAAGCTGAAAACGCACCGGGCGCAGGTCTTCGCGAAGCAGGAAATCCATATCCTGAAAGGCGAGCCGGTAAGCCGGGTTTTCGGTCTGCGGGGTGGAAATGCCGGACTTGACCGTCTCGGCTTCCTGCTTGGCCCCGCGGAAAACGCGGGACGGAACTCGTGTATCGCTCATTGAAGCGGCCCTTAAGCGAAAGCGTGGGGATTGCCAATCGTCAGCGGCAGAAGCTGGCGTGGTCATCTTCCAGGTGGAAGTGGTTCTTATGCGCTCCATTATAATCGGGACTGAGCACAGTGCCGAATCGCTTACACGCGGAGGCATGGATCGTTGCCATGAAGGCTCGGATTTGCGGATCACCCGATCGCCAGTCGTTCAGCACGCTGATCCGGCGGCCGTCGGCAAGATCGAACGCGGCGACATCGACGGCGTTGGCAATCGCATGGCCCGATAGCCGCGCCGTCGCGGTGCCCACGGTGTCGCGACAGGCGTAGGTGCCATAGGTCTCCACCTTGACCAGCTGGCTGCCGAGCATCTGGAAGGCGGCGGGGGCGACGGCGTTGCGCACCCACTGCGTGAATTTTTCCGCCAGGCCGCAGCGCATCGCGCCCAGATTGGCCACCGGCACGCCGATATCGTCGAGTCGCACCGTGCCGATCGTCGAGCAACTGCGCCCACGATTGCGATCGGGCAGGGGGGTGAAGGAAACGCCGATGCGGCGAAGATCGGCATAGCATTGCCGCGTTTCGGCCGAGCTGGGCGCATAGGCCATCGTTTGCCCATGTGCGGTCGTCGGCACCTCACGCCGGCTGCCGCATCCGGAAAGGAACAGCGCGAACAGCACAAACGACAGGGGAGGCGATACGCGCGACACGGCGCCACGCTACGCAATCGCGAGGGCATCCTGCAAGCTTGACTCGCGCTCGCCGATCGCTAGGGCCGTCAACGGGCCACGCGGTCCCAACGCCGCGCGTGCTCTCTGCAAGGAGAGACTGACATGACTGATACGATCGTCGCCGACGCCACAATTGCGTCCGCCAAACCCCAGACCAAGCCTGTTCGCCCGCATTTCTCGTCGGGGCCGTGCGCCAAGCCGCCGGGCTGGGACGTCGCCAAGCTTGCTACCGATGTGCTGGGGCGGTCGCACCGCTCGAAACTCGGCAAGGCGCGGCTGCAGCACGCCATCGATCTGACGCGTGCGATCCTTCAGGTGCCCGATACGCACCGGATCGGCATCGTGCCGGCATCGGATACCGGCGCGGTGGAAATGGCGATGTGGTCGCTGCTCGGGCCGAAGCCGGTGCAGGTGCTCGCCTGGGAAAGCTTCGGCGAAGGCTGGGTGACCGATGCCGTCAAGCAGCTCAAGATCGATCCCGAGGTGCTCAAGGCGCCCTATGGCGAGATCGTCGACCTGACGCTGGCCAAGCCCGATGCCGACGTGATCTTCACCTGGAACGGCACGACCTCCGGCGTCCGCGTGCCGAACGGCGACTGGATCGCCGATGATCGCACCGGGCTGGCCATCGCCGATGCCACCTCGGCCGTGTTCGCGATGGACATGCCGTGGGACAAGCTCGATGTGACGACCTTTTCGTGGCAGAAGGTGATGGGCGGCGAGGCCGCGCACGGCGTGATCATCCTCGGCCCGCGCGCGGTCGAGCGGCTGGAAAGCTACACGCCGGCCTGGCCGCTGCCCAAGATTTTCCGCCTGACCAAAGGCGGCAAGCTGATCGAGGGCATCTTCAAGGGTGAAACGATCAACACGCCGTCGATGCTGGCGGTGGAGGATTACATCTTCGCGCTCGAATGGGCGCAATCGATCGGCGGGCTGAACGCGCTGATTTCGCGCTCGACAGCCAACGCGACTGCCCTCAGCCGCCTCGTCGAGGAGCGCGCCTGGCTCGATCACTTGCCGGCTGATCACGCGATCCGATCGAATACCAGCGTCTGCCTCAAGCTCGTCACCGACAAGGATGCCGAGGCGCAGGCGGCGATGGTCAAGAAGATCGCGTCGCTGCTCGAAGCGGAAGACGCCGCCTATGACATCGCGGGCTATCGCGATGCGCCGCCGGGGCTGCGCATCTGGTGCGGCGCGACCGTCGATACTGCGGATATCGAAGCGCTCGGCCCGTGGCTCGATTGGGCCTGGGCGCAGGTGAGCGCCAACTGATTGCCGTCATCCCCGCGAAAGCGGGGACCCATCTCCCGACCGTCCCGCCAGTACCACCGACACGAGCTGGGCCCCCGCTTTTGCGGGGGTGACGGTAGAACAAGGACATTCTCATGCCCAAAGTGCTCATTTCTGACAAAATGGATCCCAAGGCCGCCGAAATCTTCCGCGCGCGCGGCGTCGAGGTCGATGAAATCACCGGCAAGACTCCGGACGAATTAAAGGCGATCATCGGCCAATATGATGGCCTGGCGATCCGCTCCGCCACGAAGGTGACAAAGGACATTCTCGAAGCGGCGACCAATCTGAAGGTCGTCGGCCGCGCCGGGATCGGTGTCGATAACGTCGATATTCCAGCGGCTTCGGCCAAGGGCGTCGTCGTCATGAACACGCCGTTCGGCAATTCGATCACCACGGCAGAACACGCCATCGCGCTGATCTTCGCGCTTGCCCGCCAACTTCCGGAGGCGGATGCCTCCACTCAGGCGGGCAAATGGGAGAAGAACCGGTTCATGGGCGTCGAGCTGACGTCGAAGACGCTCGGGCTGATCGGTGCCGGCAACATCGGCTCGATCGTCGCCGAACGCGCGCTGGGGCTGAAGATGAAGGTGATCGCCTATGATCCTTTCCTCACGCCCGAACGTGCGATCGAGGTGGGCGTTGAAAAGGTCGATCTCGATACGCTTCTCGCGCGCGCCGATTTCATCACGCTCCACACGCCGTTGACCGATCAGACGCGCAATATCCTGTCGAAGGAAAATCTCGCCAAGACCAAAAAGGGCGTGCGGATCGTCAATTGCGCGCGCGGCGGGCTGATCGACGAAGCGGCGCTCAAGGAAGGGCTCGATTCGGGCCACATCGCTGGCGCTGCGCTCGATGTGTTCCAAACGGAACCGGCCAAGGACTCGCCACTGTTCGGCACGCCCAATTTCGTTTCCACCCCGCATCTCGGCGCGTCGACCACCGAGGCGCAGGTCAATGTCGCAATCCAGGTCGCCGAGCAGATGGCGGATTTCCTCGTCTCGGGCGGCGTGACGAACGCGCTCAACATGCCCAGCCTGTCGGCTGAGGAAGCGCCCAAGCTGAAGCCCTATATGGCGCTCGCCGAAAAGCTCGGCAGCCTGGTCGGCCAGCTCGCGCATGGCGCGCTGTCGGGCATTTCGGTGGAAGCGGAGGGCGCGGCCGCTGCGCTCAATCTGAAGCCGATCACCGGCGCGGTGCTCGCCGGGTTGATGCGAGTCCATTCGGACACGGTCAACATGGTCAACGCACCCTATCTCGCCAAGGAGCGCGGGCTCGACGTGCGCGAGGTGCGCCATGATCGCGAGGGTGATTATCACACGCTGGTCCGCGTTACCGTGAAGACCGAGGCCGGCGACCGCTCCGTGGCCGGCACGCTGTTCGGCGATGCCGCGCCGCGGCTCGTCGAGCTGTTCGGTATCAAGGTGGAGGCCGATCTTGCCGGCAACATGCTCTATGTCGTCAACGAGGACGCGCCGGGCTTCATCGGCCGGATCGGCACCACGCTGGGCGAGGCCGGGGTCAATATCGGCACGTTCCACCTCGGCCGCCGTTCGGCGGGCGGCGAGGCGGTGCTGCTGCTGTCGGTCGATGAGCCGGTGACGGCGGATCTCATCGCCAAGGTCCGCGCGCTGCCCGGCGTGAAGACCGCGATGGCGCTGGCGTTCTGAACGCCGGCTATTGGCTGGCGCAACCGTCATGCCGGACTTGTTCCGCCATCCGACAATCAACGAGCGATAGCGCTTGGAGAACGTTGGACACCGGAACACGTCCGGGGTGACGGGAGGTTTTGGGACGGCAGCATGAATCAGATCGTGGTCGTAGCCTTGCCCTTGAACGATGGGTGACGATGCCTGAAAACCTGCTAAGGCGCCGCCGATGACTTCCGCGCTCCTCCCTGCCGGCTTCCATGATCGTTTGCCGCCGCACGCCGATGCCGCGGCGCGGCTGGAGGCGACGGTGCTGGGCGCGGCCTTCGCCCACGGTTATGAGCGCGTCGATCCCGCGCTTGCCGAGTTCGAGGAGGGGCTCGCCGGCCGGCTGAAATCGGCGCGGCGGCAGGATGTGGTGCGCTTCGTCGATCCCGTTTCGCAAAAGAGCCTCGCAATCCGGCCGGACATCACCGCGCAGATCGGGCGAATCGCCGCGACGCGGATGGCGCACCATCCGCGACCGGTGCGGCTCAGCTACGCCGGCCCGGTGCTCAAATTGCGCGCCGCCGAGCTCGCGCCCGAACGCGAGATGCGGCAGGTCGGCTGCGAATTGATCGGGCTCGATAGCGTGGCGGCGGCGCGCGAAGTGGTCGAGGTCGCGGTCGAGGCGCTCAAGGCGGCGGGGATCGAAGGCGTGTCGATCGATTTCACCTTGCCCGATCTGGTCGATGTGCTCGCCGCCAGTCCGATGCCGGTCCCGGCCGACCGGATCGATGCGCTGCGCGATCGGCTCGATGCGAAGGATGCCGGCGGCGTGGCGGAGATCGCGCCCGATTATCTTCCGTTGATCGAAGCGGCTGGGCCGTTCGACGCCGCGCTGGCGCGGTTGCGCGGGTTCGATTGTGCGCTGGCTTCACGCCTCGATGGTCTTGCCGCGCTTGCCGATGGGCTGGATGTCGCGTTGACGCTTGATCCGACCGAACGGCACGGATTTGAATATCAAAGCTGGCTCGGCTTCTCGATCTTCGCGGCCGGCGTCCGTGGTGAAATCGGCCGTGGCGGCAGCTATGCGATCGTGCATGAGGGCGCTGAGGAGCCGGCGGTCGGCTTTTCGCTTTATGTCGATCCGATCATCGCCGCGGGAGTCGGCATGATCGCGCGCCGGAGGCTGTTCATTCCCTACGGCGCGGACGTTCGCGAAGCGGCGCGGCTGCGTATGGCGGGCTGGGTGACGGTCGCTGCGTTCGATCCGCGCGATACCGCCGCTGCGCAACTGTGCACGCATGTTTTGCAAGAGGGCGAGGCCAAGCCGATCGCCTGACGAAAAGGAACTGAAGTGATGGCCAATGTTGCAGTCATCGGCGCTCAATGGGGCGATGAGGGCAAGGGCAAGATTGTCGATTGGCTTGCCGAGCGCGCCGATATGGTGGTGCGATTCCAGGGCGGTCATAACGCCGGGCACACCCTCGTCGTCGGCGATGCCGTCTACAAATTGTCGCTGCTGCCGTCGGGAATCGTTCGCGGTACGCCCAGCGTGATCGGCAACGGCGTGGTGCTCGATCCCTGGGCGCTCAAGGCCGAAGTCGAGAAGCTGCGCGGGCAGGGAGTAACGATTTCCCCCGATACGCTCATGATCGCGGACAATTGCGCGCTGATCCTGCCGTTCCACCGCGACCTCGATGGCTTGCGCGAGGACGCGAGCGGCGCGGGCAAGATCGGCACCACGCGGCGCGGCATCGGTCCCGCTTATGAGGACAAGGTCGGCCGGCGGGCGATCCGGCTGTGCGATCTGGCGCATCTCGACGATCTTGGCGCTCAACTCGATCGATTGACCGCGCATCACGATGCGCTGCGCGCCGGCTTCGGCGAGCCGCCGATCGACCGCGAAGCGCTGGTGGCCGAGCTGCGCGCGATTGCCGATTTCGTGTTGCCCTACGCTCGCCCGGCTTGGCGCGATCTCAACCAGGCGCGTGCCGCCGGCAAACGAATTTTATTCGAAGGCGCGCAGGGCGTGCTGCTCGATGTCGATCACGGCACCTACCCGTTCGTCACCTCGTCGAACACGATTTCGGGCACTGCGGCGGGCGGCTCCGGCCTTGGCCCCAGTGCCGTGGGCTTCGTGCTCGGCATCGCCAAGGCCTACACCACTCGGGTCGGCTCCGGTCCTTTCCCGACCGAACTCGACGACGCGATCGGCAACCGGCTCGGCGAGCGCGGGCATGAATTCGGCACCGTCACCGGTCGCAAGCGCCGCTGCGGCTGGTTCGATGCGGTTCTGGTGCGGCAGTCGGCGGCGGTCGGCGGGATCACCGGCATCGCGCTGACCAAGATCGACGTGCTCGACGGCCTCGACGAAGTGAAGATCTGCACCGGATACCGCCTGCGCGGCGAGGTGCTCGATTATTTTCCGTCGCACTATGCCGATCAGGCCGCGGTGGAGCCGATTTACGAAAGCATTGAAGGCTGGCACGAATCGACCGCCGGCGCCCGCTCCTGGGCGGACCTGCCGGCGGCCGCGATCAAATATATCCGGCGCATCGAGGAACTGATCAATTGCCCCGTCGCGCTGGTTTCGACCAGCCCGGAACGGGCCGACACCATCTTGGTGCGCGACCCGTTCGCGGACTGACCGCGCGACGAAGGCTTAGTGCCCGGCCGATCCGCCGGCCGGCGGGGTCATCGTGCCCCCATCGCCGTCATCATCGTTCGAGCCAGAGTTGGGCGGCATCGACGTGCTGTCGGGCGGCGTTGTCGTCGTCGTGTCCGGGGTGGTCGTCGTCGACGAATCCGGAGCCATGCCGTTATCAGGGGTCATGCTGTTGTCCGGCATTGCGGTATTGCCGGGCGCCATGCTGTTATCGGTCGTCTGGCCGGTCGGCGAGTCCTGCGGCGCGGTGCCGACGGAGGCGATCGCCGCCCCGGACATGCCCAGAACCGCGGCGCCCAGAAGAATGGAAATACGCATTGTTGCTCTCCTGTGATTGTGAACCTTTCGGTCGGACAATCAACGGAGGTCCGCCACGTTAGTGCCACATTGTCGGGCGGGCTCATCGCGCCGGCTGGGCGGCTCGCCGACTTCGGTGCCTGAGCTGCGACGAACCGATTTGGCAAATTCAAGACACGTCCGCAGACGCGACCTTTCCCTGAAAACCAGATACTTCGCAGTGGAACCGGTTACCTAACAGGTTCACTTCGGTTCATGGCTCACCAGGGGCATCTCGTCGTAACAGGACGGAGGTATTGCGTTCAGCCGCATTGCGCGCGGTGAAGCAGCTTCTGATCGGCGAGCACCAGGGCGACCATCGCTTCCACTACGGGGGCACCTCTGATGCCCACGCACGGATCGTGGCGGCCCCTGGTCGCGATCTCGGTCGCGTCACCCTCGCGCGTGATCGTTTCGACGGGGGTCAGGATCGAGCTGGTCGGTTTGAAGGCAATGCGCACGCGGACCGGCTGCCCTGTCGAAATGCCGCCCGCGATCCCGCCGGCATGGTTGGCCAGGAACCGCGGTCCGCCATTGCCGGGGCGCATTGCATCGGCATTTTCTTCGCCCGAAAGCGCGGCGGCGGCGAAACCATCGCCGATTTCGACGCCCTTCACCGCGTTGATCGACATGCATGCCGACGCGAGCTCGCTGTCGAGCTTGGCGTAGATCGGCGCGCCCCAGCCGGCTGGAACGCCGGTCGCCTCGCATGCGACGATCGCGCCAAGTGACGATCCGGCCTTGCGCGCGGCGTCGATCATCGCCTCCCACCGCGCCGCGGCAGCCGCATCGGGGCAAAAGAACGGATTGCGGTCGATTTCCTCGGCGTCGAAATTCGCCGGATCGATCGCATCGCCGCCGATCTCCTCCACCCATGCGCGGATCGACACTTCGGGGATCACCGCGCGCGCGACTCCGCCCGCCGCCACCCGCGCCGAGGTTTCGCGGGCGGACGATCGCCCGCCGCCGCGATAATCGCGAAAGCCGTATTTGGCATCGTAAGCGTAATCGGCGTGGCCGGGGCGATAGGCCTTGGCGACCTCGGAATAGTCCTTCGAGCGCTGGTCGACATTCTCGATCATCAGGCTGATTGGCGTCCCCGTCGTCCGCCCCTCGAACACGCCCGACAGGATACGCACCTGATCCGGCTCGCGCCGCTGGGTGGTGAAGCGCGAGGTGCCCGGCCGCCTTTTGTCGAGCCATGGCTGGATATCGTCCTCGCTTAGCGCGAGTCCCGGCGGGCACCCGTCGACGACGGCGCCCAGCGCCGGCCCGTGGCTCTCGCCCCAGGTGGTGAACCGGAACACGCGGCCGAAGGTGTTGAAGGACATCTTACCCCTCTCCCTGAAGGGGAGAGGGAGGGGCCCGCCCGGCGGAGCCGGGTGGGAGGGTGAGGGCCTGTTCGATCGCCGAGACCACGCCGTCGAGATTCCGCATCACATCGTCGTTCGAAAACCGGATCACCCGAAATCCTTCGCGCTCGATCCACGCGGTCCGCCGCGCGTCGTAATCCTGCTGATGCGCATGCGTGTCGCCGTCAACCTCGATCACGAGCCTGGCTTCGGCGCAGAAGAAATCGACCAGGAACGGGCCGAGCCAGGTTTGCTTGCGGAATTTCGCGTCCGCAACCTGGCGATTGCGGATCGCTTGCCACAGCCGCTTTTCCGGCTCGCTCATATTGTGGCGGGCTTCGCGCTGGAATCGCAGCGGTTCTTCGCCGGGCGGTCTTTTCATCCCCTCACCCTCCCACTGCCTTCGGCAGCGGGCCCCTCCCTCTCCCCTTCAGGGAGAGGGTTTTACACCAAAGCAATATCCGGCGCGTCCTCGGCCTTCATGCCGATCACGTTGTAGCCGGCGTCGACATGGTGCGTCTCCCCGGTCACGCCGCTCGCCAGATCGCTGAGCAGATATAGCCCGGCGCCGCCGACATCCTCGATCGTCACGTTGCGCTTCAAGGGCGAGTTCAGCTCGTTCCATTTGAGGATCAGGCGGAAATCGCCGATTCCGCTCGCCGCCAGCGTCTTGATCGGGCCGGCCGAGATCGCGTTCACGCGAATGTCATCGCGCCCCAGATCGACCGCGAGATATTGCACGCTCGTCTCCAGCGCAGCCTTGGCGACGCCCATCACATTGTAGTGCGGGATGACTTTCTCGGCGCCGTAATAGGTCAGCGTCAAGATCGAGCCGCCCGGCTTCATCATCGAGCGCGCCCGCTGCGTGACCGCGATGAAGCTGTAGACCGAGATGTTCATGGTCA
>JBQCEK010000424.1:0-5522 GCA_051960335.1 Sphingomonas sp. | reverse complement strand
TGCTCCTTGTACATCCGGTCGAGGATCGGCAGGTCGACTTCCCTGGCATCGATCAGTTCGACATCGGCCCCGCGTGCGGTGAATTCGCGGACAAGATAGTGCGCCAGCCGAATGCCTTGCCGGTCCGCGCGGTAAGAACCGTAAAAGACGAGGATGCGGTCGGCCATGGCGCGTTCCTTACAAACGAAAAGAAGAGGCGGCGGAGACCGGGTCCCCGCCACCCCCCTAGTGTCAGCCTTCGATGAAGGCGAGCAGGTCGGCGTTGATCCGGTCGGCATGGGTCGTAGGCATGCCGTGCGGATAGCCGGGATAGGATTTCAGCTGCGCGCCCGGCACGATCTGCGCCGACAGCTTGCCGGTGGTGGCGAAGGGAACGATCTGGTCGTCTTCGCCGTGCATCACCAGCGTCGGCACCGAAATCGCCTTCAGATCGTCGGTGAAGTCGGTTTCCGAAAAAGCCTTGATGCCCAGGGTGTGCGCGAGCACGCTGCCGGTCATGCCTTGGCGCCACCAGTTGAGCCGCACGCCTTCCTTCACCTCGGCGCCGTCGCGATTGTACCCGAAAAACGGCATGGTGAAGTCGTAGAAATATTGCGCACGGTTGGTCGCGGTCTGCTCGCGGATTTCGTCGAACACGGCCAGCGGCACGCCGTCGGGATTGGCCTCGGTCTTCAGCATGATCGGCGCCACCGCGCTGACCAGTACGGCCTTGGCGACGCGGCCCGGCTTGGCCCGGGCGACATAGCGCGCGACCTCGCCGCCGCCGGTCGAATGACCGACATGGATCGCGTTCTTCAGGTCGAGCGCGTCGGTCAGCGCGGCGACGTCGGCGACATAGGTATCCATGTCGTGACCGCTCGCCGCCTGGGTCGACCGACCATGGCCGCGCCGATCATGGGCGATCACGCGGTAGCCCTTGCCGACGAAGAACATCATCTGGCCGTCCCAATCGTCGGAACTCAGCGGCCAGCCATGGTGGAACATGATGACCTGGGCGTCGCGCGGTCCCCAATCCTTGTAGAAAATTTCGGTCCCGTCGGTGGTGGTGATGGTCGGCATGGTCATTCTCCCTCGTTCACAAGTTGCAGTCAGCTACGCTCACGGTACGCATGGGTGGTCAGGCGGCGTCGACCAGCACGATCTCGGCATCCTCGATCGCGGTGATGGTCAACCGGGTTTCGTCGGCGATGGCGGCGCCGTCGCGGGCATCGATCCGCACGCCGTTGATTTCGATCGCGCCGGTGGCGGGGACCAGATAGGCGTGGTGGCCGGTGCCCAGCTCGTATTCGGTGCTCTCGCCGGCCTTCAGCGTCGCGCCCAGCACACGGGCATCGGTGCGGATCGGCAGCGCGTCGCCGTCCCCTTCGAACCCGCTGGCCAGCGTTACGAACCGGCCCGATCGATCGCCCTTGGGGAAGGGCTTGGCACCCCAGGCGGGGGCGGCACCGCGGGTTTTGGGTTCGATCCAGATCTGGAAGATGCGCGTCACGCCGGGTTCGCGATTATATTCCGAATGACGGACCCCGCTGCCGGCGCTCATCACCTGGACGACGCCCGCTTCAGTCCGGCCGATATTGCCCAGGCTGTCCTGATGCGTAATCGCGCCGTCGCGGACATAGGTGATGATCTCCATGTCGGCATGCGGATGCGGCGGAAAGCCGGTGCCGGGCGCGATCGTATCGTCGTTCCACACCCGGACCGGGCCCCAGCCCATCTTCGCGGGATCATAATAGCTGGCGAACGAAAAGTGATGCTTGGCATCCAGCCAGCCGTGATTGGCACCACCAAGCTGGGCGAAGGGGCGGCGGTCGATCATGGGTCATCCTTTCGAGTGTCGAGAGGCGCTTGCCTCGTTACCCAGCAAAGATGACGGTTGATCGGACTTGACGAAATAGAAATGATGGCATTTCATCATTGCTGAAAATGACACGTAAACTGCCCGATCTCGAAGCCTGGGCGATCTTTGCCAAGGTCGCCGAACTTGGCTCTTTCGCCGCGGCCGCGCAGGCGCTGGGGCTTGCCAATCCGACCGTGTCGAAAGCGATCGCGCGGCTGGAGGCGCGGCTGGGCGTCGCGCTGATCGCGCGCACCTCGCGCCGGCTGTCGCTGACCGATGCCGGGCGCGCCGCGCTGGAACGCGCCGCCCGCATCCTGCGCGAGGGCGAATTGGCCGAGGACGAGGCCGCCGAACAATCGAGCGTGGCGCGCGGTCGCGTGCGGATCAGCGCGCCCCTGTCGTTTGGCATCGGCTATATGGCGGCGACCTTGCCGGCGCTGATGGCCGCGCATCCCGAAGTGACGCTCGACCTCGCGCTCAGCGACCGACACGTCGATCTGGTCGCCGACGGATTCGATCTCGCGCTGCGCATCGCGCGGCTGGAGGATTCGTCGATGCTGGCGCGGCGGCTGTGCGCGGTGAGGCTGCTGCTCGTTGCTACGCCCGCCTATCTCGATGCCCATGGCCGCCCCACGCACCCGGCCGAGCTCGAGCGCCACCGGGCCCTGGTCTATACCGGCGGCGCGACGCCGGGCGTGTGGCGCTTCACCCATCCGCATTTCGGCGAGGAGACGGTTCGCCCGCCCGCCCAGTTGTGGACCGACAATGCCGACCTTCTCGCCCCCGCGCTGGCGGCTGGTCGCGGCCTTGCGATCCAGCCCGAATTCCTGGTGTGGCGCGAACTGCGCAACGGTCGGCTCGAACAGGTGATGCCCGACTGGTCACCACCGCCGCTGGCGCTCTACCTGATCATGCCCCCATCGCCGCTCCGCCCGTTGCGCGTGCAAGTAGTCATCGATCACCTCGCCGCCGCGCTGGCAAATGCGCCTTGGGTGGCGAGCGCCTAAGTGAAAGAACGCTAAGATCCGGCCCCATTCGCCGCCGCGCTGGCAAATGCGCCTTGGGTGGCGAGCGCCTAAGTGAAAGAACGCTAAGATCCGGCCCCATCGAAATCACGCTTTGCCCGCTGCAGTACCGAACAGCAGGATGCTCACAAGCTTTGTGATGCCGACCCCGCCGAAGCGAGAGCCTATGGATAAACCTCGAAGTTCCCGGCCAGAACAAAGCGAGACAAATACAAATACGATCGCAGAATATCGAATTCGACGTCTTTGATGTGCCAAACATATCGATATTGGCCGGACTAATGATGCTGGC
Organism: Sphingomonas sp.; assembly: GCA_051960335.1. Classification (GTDB taxonomy): domain Bacteria; phylum Pseudomonadota; class Alphaproteobacteria; order Sphingomonadales; family Sphingomonadaceae; genus Sphingomonas. The sequence continues at coordinate 2,368 of JBQCEK010000424.1, read as the reverse complement.
GCAACGCCGGTGAACGACATCTCGTGACGCTAGTGTTAGTGGGAAAGCTGGTGCGTACTCAAGCCTTGTGACTGGAATCGTCAGCGTTGCCCCGAACGCCCATCGGGATGCGCAATGAGGTCCCGGAGCGCGGCGGTGTCTCCCTCCGCGATGATCCCGTATACGGGCACCTGCCCATTCGCTCCGGTGGGCAGCGCAATCTGATCGGAGGCGTAGCGGTTCGCGGTGCGAATGACATCGACCAGCGGCTCGCCGTGAAAATAGAGCATTCCACGCGTCCACGCCGTGGCCAAGCCGATATCCGCCTTCGCGCTTGTACCGATAAAAGCGACCCGAGCCTGCTGCTCCGGGTCCACCCCGAACGACACCTGCTCGCCCTTCCGGGCGAGGCGTGTGATCTGCTCTTGGGTATTGGGATTGGCCGACCTAACGGCAATCCCGATGACACCTTCCACTACTGTAACCTGAGCCTTTGACGGACTTGCGAGCTTCACGTCGAACGCCGTGCCGACCGCCGTCACCTGGCCACCCGCGGCCTCGACAATGAACGGCCGTTGCTTGTTGTGGGCGACCTTGAACAGCGCTTCACCCCGTTCCAACCGCACAAGCCTGTTGGCCGAGGTGTAGCGAACATCAATGGCGCTTTCTGCTGCTAACGTGATCACCGATCCGTCTCGCATGTCGATCACCCGACGCTCGCCGCGCCCTGCAGCGTAACGCGTCCCTGACGCAGCGTCCGAACCGGCCCAGGGCATGTGCAGGCCGGCTCCAATCATCAGCAGCCACGCGGCCGCTATGGCTGCAGCGAAGGCGCCGACGCGTGCGAGAAGGGGGCGCCAGTTTGATGGTGCGGGCTCTGTTTCGACGGGACGTTCGAACGTACCCAGCCAATCCCAGAAAGCTTCTGCCTCAGCTAGTTCACGCGAATCGACGACGTCGCGCTCTTTGCCGAGCATCCGCTCGAAAACAGGCGCGGCGCGGTTGCCGAGATCAAGCCGGTCGCGGGTCATCGTGAACACGTCCGATGATGGCCAAGTCGCTTATAGAGATGGCTGACTGCGGTGATGAGGTGCTTTTGCACCATGCGCTGGCTGATCCCCAGACGATCGGCGATGACGCCGGTTTCGAGTTCATCGAAACGGTGCATCACGAATATTTGCCGACAGCGTGGCGCAAGCTCGTCCAGCGCTTGCTCGAGCATCCGCTGAAGGTCGGCGCGGCACCGCTCGTGCTCCTGATCGGCCGGGACCGCCAGCAAATCGTCGGGCAACGGCTCGGCCTGATTGAGCGCCGCTTTGCCGCCACGACCGCGATCGGCAAGGAGATTGCTGGCGATGCGAAAAAGATAGGCCTGTGGCTCTTCCACAGGATTATCCTGCACCCGAGCGAGGAGGCGGACGTAGGATTCCTGAACCAGATCCTCGACCAAATCGCGATTGGCGACGCGGCGTGAGATGAAAGCGCGCAGCGCGGCCAGGTAGACGGTCGCGCGCGCCTCGTCGTCGAGCGATTGTCCATCGATCCTCGCCAGTCCGCGCCCCATCGCGATTCACGGCCCCCTGTTGATTGCCCGCTCGTTTGACGCGCTACCTCGGGAAAAGCGAACCGAAAATCGGCGGCGTGAAATTAATTTTTCTTTTTCCCCCGGCGTGGGTTCGTTTTGATCGCCCATCCCCGTCTTTGAGTTCGAACGGGAAAAACCCGACAACGGGCATTGGGGGACATCATGACGAAATTCAGGACTATCTTGCTGGCCGGCGCCGCTTGCATTCTTTCGATGCCAGCAATGGCGCAGACCTCTCCAGCTACCGCCGGTCGCGCGTTCGTCGTTGATCTGCCGACGCAGGCGCTCGACGCCGCATTGTTCCAGATTTCGCAGACGACGGGACTGCAGATCGTCTTTACCGATCGAGCCATCACAACGCTTCGCGCGCCGAAGCTGGCCGGCCGATTCACACCGCAGCAGATGCTCGATGCGGTCCTTGCCGGAAGCGGGTATACCTATCGCTATACGGCGAGCGACTCGGTGCGTATCGTGCGCTCCGGTCACGCTGATTACCGCGCGATCGATTATCAGCAGGCAGCGTCCACGGCTGAGCCTGCTCAGGCAGCGACCGCTAGTGCGACAGGAGGCGCTGCCGATGAACAGGCCAGTGCTCCCGCGCAGCCCGATATTGTCGTCGTTGGCACGCAGATCCAGGGAAGCCAAATTGCCAAAGCGCTGCCCGTCACGGTGCTCGATCGCGACCAGATCACCGCAACGGCCGCTGTGTCCGGCGACGAGCTTTTTCGATCAATCCCGCAAATGGGCGATGTGTCTTTCAACTCGGCATATGAACCCAATAGTTCGAATGCCGCGCGCGGTGAC
>JBQCEK010000423.1:0-5026 GCA_051960335.1 Sphingomonas sp. | reverse complement strand
AATCGCGCGCTCGGCCCTGAAAAGGCCGATAGCGTGCTGGCGCGGATCACGCCGGCCGAGGAATGCTGCGCCATCGATCTGCTCGACTGGCTGGAAGCGCCTGACATCGCGGCGATGGTCGAAAAGGAACATCCGCAGGTCGCGGCGCTCCTGCTCGCCAATCTCGATCCCGCGGTCGCCGCCAAGGTGCTCGAGCTGCTGCCCGATGCGATTCAGCCGGATATTCTGCACCGGGTCGCACGACTTGGCCCGATCACGCCCGAGGCGATCGAAACGCTGAAGACGATGGTCGCCAGCCGTACCGGCAACGCCAAGCAGCCGACCGGCATGACGCTGGGCGGCACGCGCGAGGCGGCGCGGATCATGTCCAGCGCGCGCAAGGCGACCGAACAGCGCGTCATGCCCAAACTCGCCAAGATCGATCGCGATACCGCCAAGGCGATCGAGGAAGCGATGTTCGTCTTCGATAACCTGCTCGACATGGACGACAAGAATCTCGGCACGCTCATCCGCAACGTCGATGGCGATCTGCTCAGCCGCGCGCTCAAGGGCGTCGACGAGGCGGCGCGCGAACGCTTCCTCGGCTGCATGTCGGCGCGTGCCGCCGACGGCATTCGCGACGAAATGGAAGCCCGCGGGCCGATGCGCCTCACCGAAGTGCTCGATGCGCAAAAGGCGATCATCCAGATCGCGCGCACGCTCGCCAAGGACGGCACGATCATGATGGGCGGAGGCGAAGACGATTATGTCTGACGTCTCGGGTTTCATCGCCGGGTTCACCGCAAGACACAATGCGGCGGCGGAAGCGCTTCACCGCGCCTTCGCCATCGACGGCGAGACGTTCTCGCCCGCCGACATCAAGCAACGGGCCGGCCGGCGCACCTCGGGCGGCGACAGCGCCGGGCCGAGGCATTTCAGCCCCGCCGATCCGGGCGCTGACCCGACGGAAGGGTGGGATCCGTTTGCCGCCGCGGCCGACAGCGATGGTCGCCCGGCTGGCGCCAGCGGCTTCATCGATCCGATCAAGGCCGCGCACGACATGGGTTTCGCCGAGGGCAAGGCCGCCGGGCTTGCCGAGGCGGCCGCGACCGACAGCCGCGATCGCGCGCTGATCGAGGCGATCACCGCCGAATTGCGCAGTGCCGGCCAGCTCGATCGCGAGCGGATGGCGGCGCAGCTTCGCCAGACGGTCGTCCATCTCGTCAGCCGGCTCGTCGGCGAGGTTGGCGTCAACGGCGATCTGCTGACCAAGCGAATCGAAGCGGCCACCCATTTGCTCGGCGAGACCGCCGAATCGGCGCTGCTTCGGGTCAATCCGCAGGATGTTGCCCTGGTCGAAGGTCATTTGCCCAAGGCCGTGTTTGCCGCCGCCGACGCGACGGTGGAGCGGGGTAGCTTCGTGCTCGAATCGGCCTCGACGATCGTCGAGGACGGCCCGTCGCTATGGCTCGAACAATTGAGCCAGGCGATCGATCGCGTCGCCTTGCCGAAGGACTGAGGCGATGCTCAATCGCTTTACCGGGGATTATCTCGAAACGATCGGTCACGCCGATATCACGCCGAAGCCCAAGGTTTCGGGTCGATTGGCGTCTTTCGATGGATTGTTGATGGAGGCGATCGGGCTTTCGCTGCCGGTCGGCACGGTATGTGCGGTCGGCGGGGTCGGCGGATCGGCGCGCGTCGAGGCCGAAGTGATCGGCTTTCGCGGTGATCGCACGCTGCTGATGAACCTTGGCGGCTCGGCGCCGCTGCTGCCGCAATCACCGGTGCGCCCGATCGGCGCGCCGGGCGAGGCCGAAGTCGGCGCGGCGCTGCTCGGCCGCGTGGTCGACGGCGCGGGTCAGCCGATCGGCGGGCTCGGCCCGATCCGCGGCGCGAAACACTGGCCGCTTTCGGGGCGGCTGCAATCGCCGCTCGATCGCGGCCGCGTGCTCGAACCGCTGGACGTCGGCGTACGCGCGATCAACGGGCTGTTGACGATCGGCCAGGGCCAGCGCGTTGGCATCATGGCGGGATCGGGCGTCGGCAAATCGGTGCTGCTCGGCATGATCGTTCGCGCCGCCCAGGCCGATGTGATCGTGATCGGCCTGATCGGCGAGCGCAGCCGCGAAGTCGCCGACTTTCTGGAAACCAAGGTGGCCGGCGCCGCGCGCGCGCGATCGGTGGTGGTGGCGGTGCCCGCCAATCACTCGCCGGTGCTGCGCATCCGCGGCGCGCTGCGTGCGACGGCGATTGCGGAAGGATTCCGCGCCGAGGGCAAAAAGGTTCTGCTGATCATGGATTCGCTGACCCGCGTGGCGCATGCAGGGCGCGAAATCGGCCTCGCGCTTGGCGAGCCGGCTTCCGCGCGCGGCTACCCGCCGTCGGCGATCGCGATGCTGCCCAGCCTGATCGAACGCGCCGGCACCGATGTTCACACCGGCGGATCGATCACGGCGATCTACACGGTGCTTGCCGACGGTGACGACGGCAACGACCCGGTGGTCGATTCGGCCCGATCGATTCTCGACGGGCATATCGTGCTGTCGCGCCAGCTCGCCGAACGCGGCGTCTATCCCGCCATCGATCTCGGCCCGTCGGTCAGCCGCGTGATGACCGATATTGCCGGCGCCGAGCACATCAAGGCGGCGCGCGTGCTGCGCCGGCATCTCGCGACCTATGAAGAAAATCGCGATCTCGTGTTGATGGGGGCGTATCGCGCCGGCGCCGATCCGGCGATCGACGCGGCGATCGCCTGCCACGGGGCAGTGATGGAATATATCCGCCAGGACGCAAACGAGGTGGTGACGCTCGATGCCGCCGTCGCCGAGCTCGTCGGCGTGTTCGGCGATGGCTGATCGCGGCAAGACGCTCGATCGGCTGCTTCGCGTTCGCACGTTGCAGCTCAACATGGTCCGGGCCGAGGAAGCGCGCGCGCATGACCGCGTGGCCAGCGAGCAGACGCTGCGTAATCGTATCGCGGCGTTGACCGACAATGTCGGCCCGGCGCCTCCTCCCGGCGCGGCGCTGAGCCTGATCGCCGCCGCGCATTTCCGCGATCGTCTTCACAAATCGGCCGAAGCCGCCGACGCGCGGCTGCGTGCCGCCGAACAGGTGCTGGAGCGGGCCGGCGCGGCGACGCGCGAGGCGCGGCGCGATCACAGCGCGATCGAGAAGCTGATCGCGCGTGAGGAAGCCGATCAGGCGTTGAAAGCGATCCGCGCGCTTGAAGAGCCGCCGCCGGTTCGGCGATTCCGGCACGGTCCTTGCTGATCACGACTTCGGTATCACCGCCGGAGACGACACACGCATGTTGCAGCTATCGCTATCGACCAGTTTGCCGTCGCCAACGACGTCGGGCGCGGGCGCGATTTCCGCGCCTTCCGGCGACTTCACGGTCGCGCTGGCTGATCTGATCGGGCAGGGCGGGGCGTCGAACCCGGCCGGCACCGCGGGCACGCCATCGGATGACGACCGGCAAGACGCCGCCGATGACGGCAAATCCTTGCCGGCCAGCGATAGCGATGGCGATACCGACAGCGCCCGAATCGATCCCGCCTTCGCGTGGCTGGCGCTTGGCATAACGCCCCCGGTCGATGCCGTCTCGACACAGGCCGACGGCGGGCAAGCGACCGGGTCGATGGCGTCGGTGCTTGCGATCGCCGCCGCGGGCGCAGGAGCGACGGCCCCGAGCCCTCAGCCGGTGCAGCCCGGATCGAGCGACGATCGCGCCACGCCGGGCGGGACGCTCGTCACGGCCCCCGGTGCTGCCGGAACGGCGCCGGTTCCCGTGCCCGCCGAAGCGGTTGCGCAGCAAGGCGGCGCGACCACGGTGATGTCGCCGACCGCGCCGCAACCCGGCGCTTCCGGCACCGCATCGCCGCTCCTAGATGATCAAGGCAGTGCAATCGTCCCTCCGGCAAATAGCGCGCCGGCTGCGGCTTCGGCCAAACAGGCCGGTGTCAGCGGTGCGCCATCCACGCCTGCCGATGGTCAGCCGCTGCCGATCGCCAAAGCCGGATCACGGTCGTCGCCGATGGCCACGCTGCCGATCGCGTCGCTTGCCAATACGACAGCCGATCCCACGCAGGCATCGCCGGTCGCCCAAGTGGGGGGCGCGATCCCGGGTCAGGGAGCGGCTCGCCCGCCAGCTTCGATCATTGCGGGTAACGGCAATCCGATCGCGTCCAACGGCGCCCAGGCCGTAACCGCCGCTTCGGCCATTTCAAGCCAATCCTCGATTTCAGCCGCGACCTCGCTTGCCGCCGCGCCGCAGCAGACCGTGGCCCCCGGCCAGACGATGGCTGGTGCGATGGGGTCGGCGACCGCGGCGGATTCTGCGGCTTCCGTTCAGCCGTCATCGCAGCCGGCAGCGCCAGCCGCGCCTACGCCGCCGCCGCCCATTTTGACGGGCGCGCAGCCCGCCGCCATCGTCTTCGGCGCAGCGATCGCCAGTGCCTTCGCGCAGGATCAGCGGTCCGGCGTGTCCGACCGGCCGTCGCCGCAGGACCAGGCGCTGCAGGTGCTCGCCTCGGCGGTGGGCTCGACGCATTCGCTCGGCGCGGTGCCTGCTGCCGCGTCCGCGCAGCAAAGCGCGCTCGACATGCGTCGCGACGATTGGCCGCAGGCGATGATCGACCGGATCGAGGCGCTTCGCGATGCGGCCAACGCCAATGATACCCGCATTCGGCTGGTGCCGGACGCGCTGGGCAAGGTCGATGTGTCGATTCGCCATGATGGCGATGCCGTCCATGTCCAGTTCAACGCCGAAGTGCCGGCGACGCGAACGCTGATCGCCGAGGCGCAGCCCAAGCTGGCCGAAATCGCCCAGGCGCGCGGCATCAAGCTCCACCAGACCTCGGTCGATGCCGGTGACGCCGGCAGCGGCCAGCATCGCCGCGGCGCCGCGCCGCAATCGTCGCAATCCATCCGGCCGGCCTCGGCATTCGCTGCCGAGATCGATTCGGCCGAATCGCTCCGTCTCGCCTGACATTCACGAAGGACATCAACATGGCTGACATCGTCGAAGAAAAACCCAAGAAGAAGG
>JBQCEK010000422.1:0-5399 GCA_051960335.1 Sphingomonas sp. | reverse complement strand
AGTGGTGATGCTGGCGCTCGGCTTTCTGCTGATGATCGGCGGGGTGCTGATCGCGGAGGGGTTCGGCGCGCATATTCCCAAGGGGTATATCTACACCGCGATGGCGTTTTCGGCGATGGTCGAGGGGCTCAATATCGCCGCCCGGAAACGCCGCGAACGGGCGAAGCATTGAGCGCGCGGCCGAACGGCGCTACGCGCGGCGAATGACCGTTCATTTCCACGAAGAAGATATTCCCGCCGGCCTGTTCGGCCCTGGCGCGATCGCTGTCGATACCGAGACGATGGGGCTGATTACCCCGCGCGATCGGCTGTGCGTCGTCCAGCTTTCCGACGGTGGCGAGGATCAGCACCTCGTCCGCTTCGCGCCCGGCAGCGATTATGCCGCGCCGAATCTGAAGGCGCTGCTCGGTGATCCCGGCCGGCTGAAGCTGTATCATTTCGGCCGTTTCGATATTGCCGCGATCCAGCATTATCTCGGCGTAATCGCGGCGCCGGTCTATTGCACCAAGATCGCCTCAAGGCTGGTGCGCACGTACACCGATCGCCACGGTCTGAAGGAACTGGTGCGCGAACTGCTCGGGCAGGATATCTCCAAGCAGCAGCAATCGTCGGATTGGGGCGGGCCGTGCTTGAGCGAGGCGCAGAAGGATTATGCCGCGTCCGACGTGCGGTTTCTCCACGCGCTGAAGGATGAACTCGATCGGCGCCTTGCCCGCGAAGGCCGCGCCGCGCTGGCCCAGGCATGCTTCGATTTCCTGCCGACGCGTGCCGCACTCGATCTCGCTGGCTGGCCCGAAGTGGATATCTTCGCGCATGCCTGATCGGTGCGGTTCTCGCCGGAGCGACGCCGATGTCTGACGTCGCTCGCCGGATCCGCTCGACACGGCAAGTGTGGGCGGCGCCTGGTGGCAGTCACGATCGGCTGATCGGTTTTCTTGGCTTCGCTTTGCCGAGCGCGATTGGCGTGCTTGCGGCGTTCCTCGTTCTGGCGCCGCTGACCCGGAGCGGCGATGCGAGCTTTCTACTCGCCAAGAACAATGTCGCGGTCGCACAGGAGCGATTGAAGATCGAGGCGGCGACTTACCGGGGCGAGGATAGTAAGGGCCGCGCGTTTCAGCTGACGGCGGGATCGGCGATCCAGAAGAGTTCGGCCGAGCCGATCGTTCATCTGAACGATCTCGCCGCACAGATCGAGCTGACCAACGGCCCCGCGCGGATCATCGCCAATCAGGGCCGCTACGACATGGACAAGGAGCAGGTGAAGCTCGACGGCCCGATCCATTTTCGTGATGCGGACGGCTATAAGCTCGATACCAGCGACGCGACGGTCGATCTGCGTACCCGCAAGATGGAGAGTTCGGGCGCGGTGACCGGCAGCGCGCCGCAAGGATCGTTCAGCGCGGACCATATGTCCGCCGATCTGGAAAGCCGCACCGTTTCGCTGAACGGCAATGCCCGCTTGCGGATCGTGCCGGGAAGGACGAAATAGCCGGCCATGCCTTCCTCCCGCATCCTGATCCCGGTCGTGCTTCTCGCAGCGGCGCCCGTTGCCGTGATTGCGCAGCAGCGCCACGATTCGCGCGCGCCGATCGATTTCAGCGCCAGCCATATCGAGCTTCAGGACAAGGCCAATCGCGCCATTCTTTCCGGCGGCGCCACGCTGAAACAAGCGGAAATGACGCTGAATGCGGCACGGATGACCGTTTATTATACCGGTCAGGTGCTCAACGGATCGCCGCAGGTTTCGCGTTTCGATGCCGCCGGGGGGGTTACCGTCACCCGGCCCAACCAGACCGCGCGGAGCCAATATGCCGTTTATGATCTCAACAAGCGGATCATCACCATGCTCGGCGGCGTGTCGCTCAATCAGGGCGGCAATACGATCAACGGGGCCCGGCTGACGCTCAACCTCGATACCGGTCGCGCCGTGATCGACGGCTCTTCGGTCGCGGGATCGGCAACGCCAAGCGGTGCGCCGAGCGCGGTCACCAACACGGGCGGCCGAGTTACAGGCCGGTTTTCGGTGCCCGATCGCGGCGGCGATCAATCCGGCCAGAACAAATAGGCGAAAAACTGCGGCAACGCGGCGCGGGAGGCTTTGCTCGCGCGATCCCGATGCCTTACATGACGTGAGCGCATGCACGAAACCTGCCAATCGATCGGCGGGATAGGGTGAGGCGTGACGCGCGAGCACGAGGATCATGATGGACGATGTGAGTTCCCTCGCCGAGATTGAAGCGATCGCTGAGCAGCCGTTGGGTGACGGCCTGTCGGTGATTTCGATCGCCAAGGCTTATGACAAGCGGCCGGTGCTCACCGACGTCTCGGTTTCGGTCGGGCGCGGCGAGGTGGTGGGGCTGCTCGGCCCGAACGGCGCGGGCAAGACGACCTGCTTTTATTCGGTCATGGGGCTGGTGAAGCCGGATTCGGGTCGCGTGCTGCTGGACGGCGACGATATCACCGGCTTGCCGATGTATCGCCGGGCGATCCTTGGCCTTGGTTATCTGCCGCAGGAAACGTCGATCTTTCGCGGCCTGACGATCGAGCAGAATATCCTGACGGTGCTTGAACTGGTCGAGCCCGATCGCGCGGCCCGGCAAGCCAAGTTGGAAACCCTGCTCGGCGAATTCGGGCTCACGCGGTTGCGCGATTCACCGGCGATGGCGCTATCGGGCGGCGAGCGGCGGCGCGCCGAGATTGCGCGCGCGCTGGCGGCGGACCCGTCGATCATGCTGCTCGACGAACCTTTCGCCGGGATCGATCCGATCTCGATCGCCGACATTCGCGACCTGGTGAAGGATCTGAAGAGCCGGGAGATCGGCGTGCTGATCACCGATCATAACGTCCGCGAGACGCTCGACATCGTCGACCGCGCCTACATCATCTATGATGGTCGCGTGCTTTTTTCGGGCTCTCCCGAAGAGCTGGTTGCCGATACCAACGTTCGGCGCTTGTATCTGGGCGAAGGGTTTTCGCTCTAGCGACCATGAGTTTGGCGCCGCGCCTCGATCTCAGGCAGACCCAATCGCTGGTGATGACGCCGCAATTGCAGCAGGCGATCCGCTTGCTCGCGCTGTCGAACCTGGAGATTGAAGCCTTTATCGCCGAGGAGATCGAGAAGAATCCGCTGCTCGACAGCGCACCGGAAGAGGATGGTCCAGCGCCCGAACCGATCGAGGCAGCCAATGACGAGCCTGCCGGCGCGGATGCGCTGATCGAGGGGCGTGGCGCCGACGAGGCGGCGCTCGACGTCGATTTCGCCAGCGAGAGCTTTCATCACGACAGCGCTGCCGATTCGATCGGCGGGATCGACGGCGGGCTCGGCATGAACGGGCTCGGCAGCGGTGGGGTCGCGGGCGACGACGGCCCCGACCTCGATGCGCTGGCGGAAGGCGGCGCGAGCCTTGCCGATCATCTGCTGGCTCAGGCCGGCGCGGTCATCGATGGCGGCGACATGTTCATCGCCGCGCATCTGATCGACCAGATCGACGAGGCGGGCTATCTCACCGCCTCGCTGCTCGACGTCGCCAACCGGCTCGGCGTGCCGCTGGCGCGTGTCGAGGCGGTGCTCGTCGAGATTCAGACCTTCGATCCGACCGGCGTTGGCGCGCGCAATCTTGCCGAATGCCTCGCGCTGCAGGCCAAGGAGGCCGATCGCTACGATCCGTGCATGGCGCGGTTGCTCGACAATCTCGATCTCGTCGCGCGCGGTGACCTGCCGCGCCTGAAGCGGATTTGCGAGGTCGACGACGAAGACCTTGGCGACATGATCCGCGAGCTGCGCAACTACGATCCCAAGCCGGGGCTGCGGTTTGGCGGTGAGGCGGTGCAGGCGGTGGTGCCCGACATTTTCATCGCCCGGCGGCAATCGGGCTGGGCGATCGAGATCAACGCGGCGACCTTGCCGCGGGTGCTGGTCAATCAATCCTATTATGCGGAATTGTCGAGCGGCCCGCAGGACAAGGCGTCGCGGAGCTGGCTGTCTGATTGCCTCGCCAGCGCCAACTGGCTGGTCAAGGCGCTCGATCAGCGGCAGCGCACGATCATCAAGGTGGCGACGGAAATCGTCAAGCAGCAGGAGGAGTTCTTCCTGAAAGGCGTCGCCCATCTGCGGCCGATGACCCTGAAGCAGATCGCGGATGCAATCGAAATGCACGAATCGACTGTCAGCCGCGTTACCAGCAACAAGTATCTCAGCTGCGCGCGCGGCCTGTTCGAGCTCAAATACTTCTTCACCTCGGCGATCCAGTCGGCCGACGGCGGCGACGCGGTGTCGGCAGAGGCGGTGAAAAGCGCGATCCGATCGCTGATCGCTGGCGAGGGGAAGAAAATCCTGTCGGACGACACATTGGTCGATCTGCTCAAGGCCAAAGGCTTCGATATCGCGCGGCGCACCGTCGCCAAATATCGCGAGGCGATGGGGATCGGCAGCTCGGTGCAGCGACGACGGCAGAAGGCGCTCGGCGGTTAAGAAAAACGAATTTCGGAAATCGATTGCATCGGTGGCCGGGGTCGTTACGCTCGATGCCATGACTCCTTTGCTTCGTCGCGTCGCCGCCCTTTGCCTTGCGCTCGGGCTCGTCACCTCCGCTGCTGCGCAGACGCCGCCCCCGCTCCGGGTGATGACGTTCAACGTGCGCACGACGATTGGGGTCAATGATGGACCTGAGGCTTGGCCCAAGCGCCGTGACCTTTTCGTCGCGACGATCCGCGAAGCGCATCCCGACATCTTCGGCACGCAGGAATTGTCGCAGATGCAGGGCGATTATGTCGTCGCCAAGCTGCCGCAATACGCCTGGTTCGGAATCGACCGCATGGGTGGGCACAAGGACGAGCATATGGGCGTGTTCTATCGCCGTGATCGGCTCGACCTGTTGACGATGGGCAATTTCTGGCTGTCCGAGACGCCGGACGTGCCGGGCAGCAATTCGTGGCACACGCCGTTTCCGCGGATGGCGACCTGGGGATTGTTCAAGGACAGGGTGAGCGGGAAGCGCTTCTACCTGTTCGACACGCACTTCTTTTACCGCGATGAAGACGAAGTGCCGCGCACCAAGGCGGCGAGCGTGCTGCTCGACCAGATGGCGAAGATCGATACCGACGGAACACCCATCGTCCTGACCGGCGATTTCAACACCACCCCGGGTAGCGACGCCTATAAGCTGATCGCCGCGAAGATGACGGACATCCGCGGCGCAGTGGCCAAACCTGGCGGGCCCGACGAAACCTTCCACAACTGGACCGGCAAAGCCGACAAGCGGATCGACTGGATGTTCGAAACGGGCTTCACCCCGCTCACCGACGTCACGCTGACGACGCATCGCGGCACGCTCTATCCGTCGGATCACTTCCCGGTGCTGGCGACGCTCGGCTGGGGCGATTAGGGCGCGGATTGTCCC
>JBQCEK010000421.1:0-2820 GCA_051960335.1 Sphingomonas sp. | reverse complement strand
TGGCGATGGCGAGCCGTGCGCTTTCCGATACGAGGTCGATGATCGACACGCCGGTCGAAGGCTGAAGCGCCGCGGCAAAGTGGCGCTCGATCAAGGTAGCTGAGCAGGAGGATAGTTGCGCGGCGGCGCTAACTATGGCTGCCTCAGCCGGAAGAAATGCCGAAGCGACATCCTCGCCAAGTGCCTTACGTGCTTCAATAATGTCGCGATTCCTACTGAACATGAGCGTTCTCCAGCCCGAAGGCCGAAGCCACCGGGTCAATCATGCTGATGAAATGGCTGGATGAAATTTGCGATGACTTGAGCATCTCGGCCAAGCTGTGGTGCCGCGAGCAGTAAGACCGCAAGCGCCGCGCCTAGACCGGCCGCTACTGCAACTATCCGCAGTGTCCGCTTCGTGCTGCCATCAGATCCCCCCTGCCAGTCGAAATGAGCCATGGGCTCGTCGAAGCTCGCCGGAGCGGGTGCCTCCCGAACCGTTGAGCCGAATTCAGGTGGCGCTCGGAACGCAGGAAAGTCGACTGGCGGAGATTCACCGGTGAGTCTTTCATCGGTGCCGGACCTAGCATTTGCTTCCCATAAGCGGACCGCGTCACGGCGGCTGTGGGCGCCCAACGCCGCAATCGCCGCAGCGATGTGACCATCGACCGTGTGGGGGGAGATACCTAGCTCGTGAGCAATCTGTTGCGAGTCGAGATGCGCGGCGACGCCCTTGAGACACTGTTGCTGGCGAGGCGAGAGCTTCGGAAGCTGATTCTGACCCATAGTGGGACACTTTAGCTCGTTGCGTTCCCGATCTCATTCTCAATCGTGACTCCTCATCAACGGATGAAGTAGTCGAGCACGCATGAAGGAGCGTCTTACCCGTCTGCATCAGACCGTCGTCGATGCGCTCGTCGAGGCAGATGCTATTCGCGAACTGGGCCGCGAGCTTGGCGACCGACGGCCGCTTGATGATGTCGGTATCGGGCTCGAAAAGGCTCGGGAGGCGCTGGAGCAGATGGTCTGGTCGGACCGAGCTGATGACCATCACCTCCTGCAGTAAATCGCTATCCCGGGCTTGGCGCGGCTGCGCACCGACATCGGCCGCGGCCGGCATGGCAGCCTGCTGGCCGTGCGGCGAACCATGTCCACGCCAACCGCACGCCGATCAGCGACCGTAATCAAAGCGCCAGCGTCAATCCAACCGAAGAGTGATGGGGCCCGGCGTTCGCGTTGACCGTCAAATGCGCCACAAGGGGCAGCGCCTTCGTCACAGAGGCCCGTGTGTCATTTGCGAAGCGCCGCCCGGCACCGGACGGTCGCCGGCCCTCAAGTCAATGTCGGGTCGCCCAGTATCACGCGCCTACCATCGCGCGATCAGCCCAAAGACAAAGGCCACCGCGGCAAGAATCGTGAGCATTCCCAGGATCGCCGCCTCTATGTCAGCACCGGTCGGTCGGCGCAGCTTCATCCCTTGCAGCGGCGAACTGCGCCGCAAGCCGATGGTGCCTCAAGCATGGCCGGCAGACCCGTCCGACACGGCGTCAGCCACCGCGTCGTTCATCCTGACGTTACCGTATTGCGCCTTTAGCCGGTGATAGGCAGCTAACGCCCGTTCGCGGTCACCGGTCATGAAGACATGCTGATCGCCAAGCTCATCCTCGGCTCCGACAATGTAAGTGCGCTCTTCCATCAGGCTATCGCCGCCAGCGCTATGAAGCGGGCTTCTCCATAGAGCGCCGCATCTCGTCGAGCTTGATCGCGATCTCGCGCCACCGAAGAACCCCATCCATATCGCCAGCCAGTGCCAGCACGCCGATGCGCTCGGCGATGAATCTTGGCGCATCCTCGCCATGTTGGCGCTCGACAGCAAGGGCTTCCGCCCAGCGCTCTTGATCAGATGTCATGCTATGAAAGTGGGCGGTCGTTGCTGAACCGCCCAGTAAGTTCGCTCAAGCCGCTTCTCTATGGTCCTGCCATTGATGCCCATTGAGATACAACTCGAGCCGGCGCGGCGTGAGGTCGTCCATATCTTCAATATTCCTGAGGAGCTCCAGAAAATCTTCTCGCTCCTCCGGATCCATGGTTTTGAGCATGAAAATTGCACGGATCAGTCTGTCTGCCGGGCCCGGGACATCTGACTGTCCCTTTTCCCAGCGGGCAACCTGCTGGCTGCTCTGGCCAATCCAGCGACCCAACTCAGACTGAGTAAGCTCCATTGTGTTGCGGAGAAAGCGGATCTCCTTGGGGGCAAGTTCCTTCCTTGTGGCTACAATAAATTCACCAATCTTTCGGTGAAGCCCCTCTGTGTCTTCTACAGACGCATAAAGCTCCCCGTCATGCTTCATGATGTCGTAGCCGTTATGAAGGAAGATGCCTTCAAGGCCGCACTCTTTATATTCATAAGGAGCGGCAGCAATAGCTTGGCCCTCACGAACAAAGTTGGCATTGTAGGTCATAAATCTTCCCATTCCACAGTTTTAACGAGAATCTTCTCGAAACTGATAACAAGCGTTACTACTCCGATGTCTCGACTTCCTCTTACATTCGCGACCACCTTAGCCTTCCATTCGCCAGGGTTGTCCCCCGGTAGAACTACCCCTTCGATGTGCCCCCGCGTGAGCACACGGACAACGTCAAGGCGCGAGATGGAACGGCGCTCCATTCGCTCCCTGGCGTGATGGCTGAGATAGACCAAGCGATCTTCGCGAGCGATCTTCCGAATGGTGGCGTGCAAGTCGGCCACTTTCGGGCGCAGCGGCACGACTCGGTCTATAGGTTCCTCTGCCATGCACCTATCAATATGGTAGGTGCTACCGTTTGGTCAATTAATAAATC
>JBQCEK010000420.1:0-19464 GCA_051960335.1 Sphingomonas sp. | reverse complement strand
GTGCTGCCGCTGCTCGACGTCTATCGTCGTTACTTCGGGTGGAGGATGGCCGCTTATATCGGCCTCGTCCTGTTCGCAGCGATGGCAATTGCGGCCATGCTGATCGATCTGGCCTTCACGGCGATCGGCATCGTGCCCGGTCGAGCGATCGACATTCGGCACGAACTCACCCATTTCGCGATCGATTACACGTTCTGGCTGAATCTCATATTCGGCGCGATCGGGCTATGGCTGTGGCGATTGAGCAAGCGCCAGCCGGCGCCAACGAACCATTGCTGCCACTGATCGCGTATTCCCGAAACGAGGTCGATCAATCCAGATTGGGCCGCAGCCAGCGCCGCGCCTCGTCTTCGCTCACGCCCCGACGCGCGGCATAATCCGCCAGCTGATCCTCGCCGATCCGCGCGACGCCGAAATACTCGGCTTCCGGATGCCCGAAATAGAAGCCCGATACCGCCGCCGTCGGCAGCATCGCAAAACTCTCGGTCAGGCTGATCCCCGTGGCGTGATGCGCGTCGAGCAGCTTGAACAGCGTCGGCTTGAGGCTGTGATCGGGGCACGCCGGATAGCCCGGCGCAGGGCGGATGCCGCGATATTGCTCGCGGATCAGCGCCTCGTTGGTCAGTTGCTCGTCGGGCGCATAGCCCCACAATTCCTTGCGGACGTGGCTGTGCAACCGCTCCGCCATCGCCTCGGCGAGCCGATCGGCCAGCGCCTTGAGCAGGATATCCGAATAATCGTCGATCGCCGCCTTGAAGCGCGCCAGATGCGGCTCGATGCCGTGAATCGAGACCGCGAATCCACCGATCCAATCGCCATCATGGCTGATGAAATCGGCAAGGCACATGTTCGCCCGCCCCTCACGCTTGGCGACTTGCTGGCGCAGGAACGGCAGGCGGACATGGCTTTCATCCTCAAGATGCAGGATCACGTCGTCGCCCTCCCGACGGCAGGGCCACAGCCCGGCCACGGCGCGCGCGCGCAACCATTTCTCGGCGACGATCCTGTCGAGCATCGACTGCGCGTCCGCGAACAGCGAACGCGCGCTTTCGCCGACCACGGCGTCGTCGAGGATCGCGGGATAGACGCCGGCCAATTCCCACGCGCGGAAGAATGGCGTCCAGTCGATCACCTCGCGCAGATCGTTCAGATCCCAATCGTGGAAGACATGCACGCCCGGCTGCTTGGGCGCCGGCGGCTTCAAGGCCATATCGGCCTCGAAACCATTATCGCGCGCCGCTTCCAATGAAATGAGCGCGCTCTGGGCGCGGCCGGCGCGCGCCACGCGCACCGCCTCATAATCCTCCGCGGTCTTCGCCACGAAAGCGTCGCGCTGCGTATCGCTGACCAGATTGGTCGCCACGCCGACCGCGCGACTGGCGTCGAGCACATGCACCACTGGCCCGTCATAGGCTGGCGCGATCCGGAGCGCGGTGTGGACCTTCGATGTCGTCGCGCCGCCGATCAGCAGCGGCATCGTCATTCCCGATCGCTTCATTTCCTCCGCGACCGTCACCATCTCGTCGAGCGAGGGCGTGATCAGCCCAGAAAGCCCGATCATATCGGCCTGATTGTCGTTGGCGCTTTTCAGGATATCGGACCAGGGGACCATCACGCCCAGATCGACCACCTCGAAGCCATTGCACTGCAGCACGACGCCGACGATGTTCTTGCCGATATCATGCACGTCGCCCTTGACGGTCGCCATGATGACCTTGCCCTTGCCCTTGGCGCCTTCTTCCTTCTCGGCTTCGATGAAGGGCAGCAGATGCGCCACCGCCTTCTTCATCACACGCGCCGATTTCACGACTTGCGGCAGGAACATCTTGCCCGATCCGAACAGATCGCCGACCACGTTCATGCCGTCCATCAGCGGGCCTTCGATCACTTCGATCGGGCGCGCGTAATTGTGGCGCGCTTCCTCGGTATCATCGACGACATGCGCATCGATGCCCTTGACCAGCGCGTGTTCGAGCCGCCGGGCAACCGGCCAACCGCGCCATTCCTGCGCCGCCTTCTCGGCCACCGCATCGGTGCCGCGATAGCGTTCGGCGAGCGCGATGAGGCGGTCGGTCGCATCGTCGCGGCGATCGAACACCACGTCCTCGCACGCCTCGCGCAATTCGGGGTCGATGTCGTCATAGATGTCGAGCTGCCCCGCATTGACGATCGCCATGTCGAGCCCGGCGGGGATCGCATGATAGAGGAACACCGAATGCATCGCGCGGCGCACCGGCTCGCTGCCGCGAAAGCTGAACGACAGGTTCGATAGCCCGCCCGAAATGTGGCAATGCGGGCAGCGCGCCTTGATCTCGCGGCACGCCTCGATGACGTCGATCGCGTAGCGGCGATGCTCGTCGATCCCCGTGGCCACGGCGAAGATGTTGGGATCGAAGATGATATCTTCGGGCGGGAAACCGATGCCGGTGAGCAGCTTGTAGGCGCGCTCGCAGATTTCGATCTTGCGCTCCTTGGTGTCCGCCTGGCCGACGTTATCGAACACCATCACGACGACCGCGGCGCCGTAGTGCATCACCTTTCGCGCGGCGGCGAGAAACGCCTCCTCGCCTTCCTTCATGCTGATCGAATTGACGATCGGCTTGCCTGAAACGCATTTCAGCCCGGCCTCGATCACCGACCATTTCGAGCTGTCGATCATCACCGGCACGCGCGCAATATCGGGCTCTGCGGCGATCAGCTTGAGGAAAGTGGTCATCGCATATTCGGCGTCGAGCAGGCCCTCGTCCATGTTGACGTCGATCACCTGCGCGCCATTCTCGACCTGATCGCGCGCAACCTCGATCGCCGCGGCATAGTCATCCGCCATCACGAGCTTCTTGAAGCGCGCCGAGCCCGTGACGTTGGTGCGCTCACCGATATTGACGAAGGAGGAGGTGTTCGTGGTCACAATTATTCCCAAGGTCGTCACCCCAGCGAAAGCTGGGGTCTTGCAGTTTTGAAGCGCGTGTCGGCGGCCTGAGATCCCAGCTTCCGCTGGGATGACGGCAGCGCCCTCACGCCGCCATCGTCATCGGCTCCAGCCCGGCCAGCCGCGTGCGCACTTCCGGTTTCGCCGGTGCCCGCCCCGGCAGGCCCTTCACCGTCGCTGCAAACGCTGCGATGTGCGCCGGCGTCGATCCGCAGCAGCCGCCCAGCACGTTGACCTGGCCGTTCTCCGCCCAGTCGCGGACCAGCGCGGCGGTCTCTTCGGGCAGCTCGTCATATTGGCCGAGCTCGTTGGGCAGGCCCGCGTTCGGATAGACCATTACCAGCGTGTCAGCGATCTGCGCGAGCGTGCGCACGTGCGGGCGCAACTGCTCCGCGCCAAACGAGCAATTGAGCCCGATCGTCACCGGCCGGGCGTGCCGCACCGCATACCAGAATGCCTCGACGGTATGGCCGGAGAGATTGCGCCCGGACAGATCGGTCAGCGTCATCGACAGCATGATCGCCAGATCGCGACCCAGCGCCTCGCCCGCCTCGATCGCGGCCATGATCCCCGCCTTGGCGTTCAGCGTGTCGAACACCGTTTCGATCAGGATGAAATCCGCCCCGCCTTCGACTAGCGCGTCAATCTGTTCGCGATAGACGTTCTTCAGGAAGTCGAAGTCGATCTCGCGGTAGCCGGGATCCTCGACCTGCGGCGATAGCGACAACGTCTTGTTGGTCGGCCCGATCGCGCCGGCGACGAAGCGCGGACGGCCATCCTTCGCGGCGAATTCGTCGGCAAGGCGCCGGGCGATTTGCGCCGATGCGACGTTGATCGGCTTCACCAGATGCTCCGCCCCATAATCGGCCTGGCTGATCGCATTGGCCGAGAAAGTGTTGGTCGAGACGATGTCCGATCCCGCTTCGAGATAGGCGCGGGTGATGGATTCCGGCACATCGGGCTTGGTCAGCGCCAGGATGTCGTTGTTGCCCTTCTGATCCTTCGCCAGCCCCAGATCGCCGGCATAATCGGCCTCCGCCAGCTTCCAGTTCTGAATCTCGGTGCCAAACGCGCCGTCGGTGAGCAGAATTCGCTTGGCCGCTTCGGCGTTGAGTGTCTCGCGTGGTGTCATTTCAAAAAACCTTGTCATTTCCGCGAAAGCGGGAACCCATCTCGAACCATCGACCCCCATGCACCGGCAGGAGCTGGGTCCCCGCTTTCGCGGGGATAACGGTTATCTTTACGCCGCCGCGGCCTTGTCGCCCGCTTTCGCCCGCAGCCCCAACAAATGGCAGATCGCGTAGCTCAGCTCGGCACGGTTGAGCGTGTAGAAGTGGAATTCGCGCACGCCGCCTGCGTAAAGCTTGCGGCACATTTCGGCCGCTACCGTGGCGGCGACGAGCTGGCGCGCGCCGGGGTGATCGTCCAGCCCTTCAAACAGCCGGTCCATCCACGCCGGGATCGCCGCCCCGCACATGCCAGCGAACTTGCGCGTCTGCGCGACATTCGACACCGGCAGGATGCCCGGCACGATTTCCGCGCCGATCCCCGCCGCCACCGCCTTGTCGCGAAACCGGAAGAACGCCTCCGGCGTGAAGAAGAATTGCGTGATCGCCCGGTTGGCGCCGGCATCGATCTTGCGCTTCAGATTGTCGATATCGCTCTGGTGATCGGCAGAATCCGGGTGGCATTCGGGATAGGCCGCGACCGAAATCTCGAACGGATGAAGCTTGCGAAGCCCAGCGACCAAAGCGGCGGCATTCTCATAGCCACTCGGATGCGCCGCATAGGCCGCGCCCGCCACCGGTGGATCGCCGCGCAGCGCGACGATATGCCGCACGCCCGCCGCCCAATATTCCTCGGCAACCGCATCGATCTCCGCTTTGGTCGCCTCCACGCAGGTCAGATGCGCGGCAGCGGCGAGCGGCGTTTCGCGCTGGATGCGCGCCACCGTGGCATGAGTACGCTCGCGCGTCGAACCGCCGGCGCCGTAGGTCACGGATACGAAGCGCGGGGCAAGCGGGGCCAGCGTCTCGATCGCCTCCCACAAGGTCGCTTCCATCTTCTCGGTCTTTGGCGGAAAGAATTCGAACGACACGCCGACATCGCCCGCCAGATCGGCATAGAGCGGCGCATCGAGCGCGCGGCGCGCTTCTTCAAGTTCGGGAACCGTCAGGTTCATGCCGCCTTCGCCTCCTTCAGGTCGCCGGCGCCCTTGCGCGCCAGCCACAATTTCACCGTCAGCTCGCCGCCCTCCAGCGTTTCGGTCCGCGCCGGCAGCAGCCCCGCCGCGTGGAACCAGCCCAAAATCTGATCGTCGGAAAAGCCCAGCCGCGCATGCGCGTCGCGCGTGCGCAATTCCTCCAGGTCGTGCGGCGCGAAATCGACGATCAACAGCCGCCCGCGGGGGCCAAGCACGCGCGCCGCCTCCAGGATCGCCGCCCCCGGCTGCTGCGCGAAGTGCAGCACATGGTGCAGGATCGCCGCATCCGCCGCCCCGTCGCCGAGTGGCAGCGCATAAAGGTCAGCCTGGCGCAATTCGGCGTGCGTCAGCCCGCGCTCGGCGAGCTTGACGCGCGCCAGCCGCAGCATTTCGGAACTGCGATCGATCCCAAGCGCATTTTCGGACTGGCCGGCAAACAGCTCCAGCATCCGCCCGGTGCCAGTGCCGATATCGATCAATTGGCCGATCGGCGCATCGCCAAGCACCGCCTTCATCGCGTCCTCGACCTGGCTTTCGGCGACATGGAGCGATCGGATCGCATCCCATTCGCCGGCGTGCTGCGCAAACCAGCCCTGCGCCGCCGCCGCGCGGTCCGCGCGCACCGCCGCCAGCCGCGCGGCATCCGCCACCGCCCAGTGATCGGGCTCGAGCTTGCGCCACGCATCCAGCGCATCCTGCACCGGCGCCAGCCGATCGGGCGCACCCGGCGCGACGAACACCCAGCTGCCCTCCTTGCGCCGTTCGGCGAGGCCCGCATCGCACAGGATCTTCACATGCCGGCTGACGCGCGGCTGACTCTGCCCCAGCACTTGCGCCAGCTCACCCACCGAAAGCTCCATCGATCGCAGCAGCGCCAGGATGCGCAGCCGCGTCGAATCAGCCAGGGCACGGAAGATGTCGAGCGCGATGGTCATGGCGGATATAGATATAAAGATATCTTTATATCAGGTCAACGCACGGGCGCTCGGGGATTGCGCGGTGATCGCACGTTCGATAGCCCTGATCCGCTCGACACCCATTGCAAGGAACGTTTCGACATGAGGAAGTTGATGATGGTTTCCGCCGCCGCGATCGCGGTTTGCGGTCTCGCCGCGTGCAGCCAGAAGGCGAAGGACGAGACGTCCGAAGCCGCCAACACCACGGCTGCCGATGCCGACGCCACGATGGGTCAGGCGGTCAACGACGTCGATGCCGCGACGGATAGCGCGCTGGGCGCGGCCGGCAATTCGATGGATGCCGCCGGCAACAAGATCGACAATGCCGCAAGCGATGTCGGCAACGGCCTGGATGCCGCGGGCAACGACATCGACAAGGATTGATCGCGCGATCACGGCCGGAGTCTTCGCTGCCACCGAGCGAAGGCGCCGGCCGGATCAAATGACGCGGGGCCGCGTTGGCACAGACGACGCGGCCCTTCGTTCGGTTTGGGGGATTATCGATGCGCGCGCTGGTTTTGATGCCGCTCTTGCTGCTGCTCGCCGCCTGCGGGCAGCGCGCTGACGATCCCGGCCTTGGCGGCTTGAGCCCAAGCGAGGCCAGCCAGCTGAACGATGCCGCGGTGATGCTCGACGCCAACAGCGTGTCGAGCGATGCCGTTTCGACCAACGATCAGGAGCAAGCCCCATGAGCCGCAAACGCCGCCTCGGCGCCACCGATATGGAAACCGTGCCGCTGGTCCTGGGCGGCAACGTATTCGGCTGGACCGCCGACAAGACCGCAAGCTTCGCGATCCTCGACGCCTTCGTCGCCCGAGGCGGCTCGATGATCGACACTGCGGATGTCTATTCGGCATGGGTCCCCGGCCATAGCGGCGGCGAATCGGAAACGATGATCGGCGAATGGCTGAAGCGATCGGGCAAGCGCGATGACGTCATCATCGCCACCAAGGTCGGCATATTGCCCGGCGAGGGCGGCGACAAACTTGCCCCGGCGCGGATCGCCGCTGCGTGCGACGCCTCGCTCAAGCGGCTCGGCACCGACCGCATCGACGTCTATTTCGCGCATCAGGACGATGACGGCGTTCCCCAGGAAGACGTGCTGGCGGCGTTCGGCCAATTGATCGACGCCGGCAAGGTTGGCGTGATCGGCGCCTCCAACTTCCACGCGGCGCGGCTGAAATCGGCGCTCGATCTCGCGCGCGATGGCGCCCTGCCGCATTACCGGGTGCTCCAGCCCGAATATAATCTCGTTAGCCGCAAGAAATTCGAGGGCGAGCTGCAGGACCTGTGCGTCGAGCACAATATCGCCGTCACCCCTTATTACGGCCTCGCCTCCGGCTTCCTCACCGGCAAGTATCGCAGCAAGGACGATCTCGGCAAAAGCGTGCGCGGCGGCCGCATGGGTGAGTTGCTCGACACCAAGATGACGGTGCTGGAGACGATGGACGCGATCGCCGCCGAAACCGGCGCGACCCTGGCCCAGATCGCGCTTGCCTGGCTTGCCGCGCAACCCGGCGTCACCGCGCCGATCGCCAGCGCGACCAGCGTGGAGCAGCTGAACGACATCATGGGCGCGATCGACCTTGAGCTGTCTTCAGACCAGATCGATCGGCTGACGGCCGCCGGCGCCTAGCGGCGATTGCCCCGCGTCCCCGAGCGTGCGATAAAGTTGCAAAGTGCAACGATAGGAGAGAATCGTGGCTACAGCGCTCCGCAATTCGCAGGTCAGCGAGGCTGAACGGGAGGCGCGCCAGCAGCTCGCCGCCTGCTACCGCGTGTTCGCGATGCTTGGTTGGGACGAGATGATCTACAACCACATCACGCTGAAGGTGCCGGACGAGGATGGGGCCTTCCTGATCAACCCGTTCGGGCTGCATTTCAGCGAAGTCACCGCCTCCAACCTCGTCAAGATCGACATTGACGGCAACAAGCTCGACGACAATCCCTATCCGGTCAATCTCGCCGGCTTCACCCAGCACGCACTGTTCCACCGGCATCTGCCCGATGCGCATTGCATCATGCATACGCACACCACCGCCGGGATGGCGGTCAGTTCGGTCGAAGGGGGATTGCGCCCGACCAATTTCTACGCCTGCAACTTCGCCGGGCAGATCGCCTATCACGATTTCGAAGGCGTCACGGTCCGTTCCGAAGAGGGCGAGCGCCTGATCGAGCATCTTGGCGACAAGCGCGTGATGCTGCTGAAAAACCACGGCATCCTCGTCATGGGCAAGACGCTACCCGAAGCCTTTATCAAGCATTGGTCGTTGCAGCGCGCCTGCGAGATTCAGGTCGCCACCGCATCGATGGGCACGCCGATCGAAGTGCCGCCGGAAGTGGTCGCGGTGCACCAGCGCGATCTTTCCAAGGTTCAGATCCCCGGCGGCGCGGGCAAGGCCGATTTCGATGCGATGGTCCGCTTGGTCGATCGGATCGACAAGAGCTGGCGCGATTGAAACGCCCCGCCCGCTTGCGGGAGGGATCGGCGCAGGGCATGTCGAAACCGTGACGTTCGATGCCATACCCTCCCCCGTCTTCCCCCCTGAACGGGACGGGAATCGGTGACTCGCTTCACCGTCAACAACCAGCCGGTCCAGTACAAGATGGACCCGGCGACGCCGCTGCTGTGGGCACTGCGCGACGGATCGAACCTCACCGGCGCCAAATATGGTTGCGGCACCGGCGATTGCGGCGCCTGCACCGTCGATGTCGATGGCCAGGCGGTGCGGTCCTGCCAGGTGACGATCGGCGCGATTGAAGGCAGTTTCGTCACCACGATCGAGGCGCTGTCGCGCGAGCGCGATCATCCGGTGCAGCTTGCCTTCATCGCCGAAAACGTATCGCAATGTGGTTTCTGCATTCCAGGCATCATCATGGCCGCGGCCGTGCTGATCAAGAAGAACCCCGATCCTTCCGAAGACGACATCAAGGCGGCGATCACGAACATCTGCCGATGCGGCATCTATCCGCGGCTGGTAGATGCGATCCAGCGCGCCGCCCGCGTGCAGCGTGGCGAGGAGACGATCGCCGTGGGGCCGCGCCCCGGCATCTCGCCGGCGGAGGCTGCGCGCCTGGTGCCGGCGCTCACGCCGCCCAAGTGAATCTTTCGCAATGCTGACGAGGCAATTCAGCATCGGCTCACCGCTGCTGGCGCACAACCAGCCCATGATGGCGCCGGTACTGTGCCGATGCCAAGGAGATGTCTGAGATGCGCCTTTCCCTTCTTGCCGCGCTTGCCGCGGCCACCGCGCTGATCCCCGCCGCCGCCAGCGCCCAGGATCACGATCGTGGCAACTGGCATCACAATGGCGGAGATCGCGGTGATCGCGGCGACCGTGGCGGCAATCGTCCCGCACCGCCCGCCCAGCGCCCGGCCGCCCCGGCCCGCCCTGATTTCAATCGGGACGGCGGCCGCCCGGCCTTTCAGCAGGATGCGCGCGCGCCGCGTCCGCAGTTCGATCGCGGCCCCGCAGCCCGGCCGGATCAACCCGCTCGACCGCCGCAGCCCGGTGGCTTCCAGCGGCCCGATGCCGGTCGGCCGGCGCAAGTCCGCCCCGACGGTAATTGGCACGCAGAGGCCGGCGGTTCGCATTTCACCGATCGCGACGATCGCAACGATTCGAATCGCAACCGTGGCGGTCAATGGTCAGGCAACCGGGACGATCGCGGCCAGTGGGATCGCGGCAACGATCGCGACGGCCGCTGGGATCACCGCGATGATCGCGGCGGCCAGTGGAACCGGGGCAATGATCGCCGCCCCGATCGCGATTGGCGGAACGGCAACCACGGATCGTTCGATCACGGCTGGCGGCACGACAATCGCTATAACTGGCAGCGCTATCGCGACAGCCACCGCAGCGTCTATCGCCTGCCGCGCTATTACGCGCCCTATGGCTGGGATTACGGCTACCGTCGTTTCAGCATCGGCTTCCGGCTCGATACGATCCTGTTCGGATCGAACTACTGGATTTCCGACCCCTATTATTACCGCCTGCCGCCGGCTTATGGGCCGTATCGCTGGGTGCGCTATTACAATGATGCGCTGCTGGTCGATATCCGCACCGGCTATGTCGTCGACGTGGTGTACGGCATCTTCTGGTAAGACGTCGCGGGCCCGGCAGGAATCAACCTGCCGGGCCTTGCCTTTTGCGTAGCGGCACGCAAATTCGCTGTCGTCATGGGATTGCTCACCACCAAACCGCATTCGCCGATCCAACAGCGCAAGCGCGTCGCCGAGGGCGTGGCCAAACGGCTTGAGGCCATGCCCGCCATGCAGCGCGCGGCGACCGATGAGGCGCAGATCTATTTCCAGCCGGATTATCTCGATGCGGCGCAGTGCCAGGCGCTGATCGACGTGATCGATGCCAACCGCCGGCCGTCGACCCTGCTGTCTTCCGCGCCCGATTCGGAGTTTCGCACCAGCGAGAGTTGCGACATGGATCGTTGGGCGCCGAACATTCGGCCGATTGACGAGGCGATCGCCGCCCTGCTCGGGCTTGCCCCCGAATATGGCGAGACGATGCAGGGCCAGCGCTACGCCCCCGGCCAGCAATTCCGCGCCCATCACGATTATTTCCATGAGAGCGAGGATTATTGGCA
This sequence comes from Sphingomonas sp., assembly GCA_051960335.1. Taxonomy (GTDB): domain Bacteria; phylum Pseudomonadota; class Alphaproteobacteria; order Sphingomonadales; family Sphingomonadaceae; genus Sphingomonas. Next base: position 8,774 of record JBQCEK010000420.1, on the reverse strand, counting down.
GCGCGTGAAGCACGAAGGCGGCCAGCGCACCTGGACGGCGATGATCTACCTCAATGATGTTGAGGAAGGCGGCGCGACCTGGTTTCCGCAAGCCGGGGTACGGTTTCGCCCCAAACGCGGGCTGTTGCTCGCCTGGAACAACATGACGCCGCAAGGCACGCTCAATCCCGCGACGCTGCATGAAGGCATGCCGGTGATCAAGGGCGTCAAATACATCATCACCAAATGGTTTCGCGAAGGACGCTGGATACGCTAGCCTGGCGTCTTGCCGATCCCAACAAGAGCGCGCGCGTGACCCCCGTCCTCGATATCCACCAGTCGATCCTCGGCCAGCCGTGGCGCTGGCGCGCGCTGGCGGCCGATGCGCGGGATCCTGATTTCCTGCCCGATGATCTCGTCACGCAATTGCTGCTGGCGCGCGGCTGCCCGCGTGAAGACTTGGAAGCGCACCGCGCGCCTTCGATCCGGGGCTTCATGCCCGACCCGTCGGTCCTTCGCGATATGGACAAGGCCGCCGATCGCCTGGCCGATGCCGTGCTCGCCGGCGAAGCGGTGACGGTGTTCGGCGATTACGATGTCGATGGCGCCACATCCGCTGCGCTGATGATCCGGCTGCTCCGCGAACTCGGTCTCGATCCCGCCGCCTATATCCCCGATCGGCTGATGGAAGGATATGGCCCGTCGGGCGAAGCGCTGGTGCGGATCGCCTCAGGCGGGGCATCATTGATCGTCACCGTCGATTGCGGCGCGCAGGCGTTCGAGGCGCTGGCGATGGCGCGCGACGCCGGCGTCGATGTGATCGTCGTCGATCACCACAAATGCGCCGCCGCGCTTCCCCATGCCCATGCGCTGGTCAATCCCAACCGGCTCGACGAGGGCGAAGGCGCCGCGCACGGCCATCTGGCCGCGGTCGGCGTCGCCTTCCTGCTCGGCGCCGCCCTGATCCGCACGTTGCGCGCACACGGCTTCTTCGCCGATCGCGCCGAGCCGCGGCTGCTAGACCTGCTCGATATCGTCGCGCTCGGCACCGTTGCCGACGTCGCCCAGTTGAAGGGCCTCAACCGCGCCTTCGTCGCTCAGGGGCTGAAGGTGATGGCGCGGCGCCGCAACATCGGCCTCAACGCGCTGATCGAAGCCTCCCGCTTGACCCGTGCGCCGACCGCGACCGATCTCGGCTTCGCGCTCGGGCCCCGGATCAACGCCGGAGGCCGTGTCGGCAAATCCGATCTCGGCGTGCGGCTGCTCACCACCCAGGATGCCGACGAGGCGCGCACGATCGCGGTCGAGCTCGATCGGCTCAACGAGGAGCGCCGCGCGATCGAGGCCATCGTCCAGGAAGCGGCCGAGGCGATCGCCGCCGGCAAGGGCAATCGCGCGGTGATCGTCGCCGCCGGGCGTGGCTGGCATCCCGGCGTGATCGGTATCGTCGCCGGGCGGTTGAAGGAGAAGTTCGGCCGGCCCGCCATCGTCATCGCGCTCGACGACGACGGTGTCGGCAAGGGGTCGGGCCGATCGATCAGCGGTGTCGATCTGGGCGCCGCGGTGCTCGCGGCAAAGGATAGCGGTCTGCTCGTCGCGGGCGGCGGCCATGCGATGGCGGCCGGGCTGACGATCGACGAAGCCCGGCTCGAGGCGTTCGGCGATTTCCTCGAACAGCGGCTCGAACAAGCCGTGGCTCGATCGATCGGCGAGCGGGCGTTGCTGGTCGATGCGCTCCTCGCACCGTCCGGAGTGACGCCCCTGCTGGTCGAATCGCTCGAGGCGGCCGGCCCCTATGGCATGGGATGGCCGGCGCCGCGCGTGGCGGCGGGGCCGGTGCGGATCGTCAAGGCGGATGTGGTCGGCAACGGCCATGTCCGCGTGATCGCCGCGGGGGACGGTGGCGGCAGCCTGAAGGCGGTGGCGTTCCGCCAGGCCGAATCGGCGCTTGGCCAGGCGCTGCTCGGCGCGGCGCCCCACCGCCGGCTTTGGCTCGCCGGCCGCGCCAGGATAGACGATTGGGGCGCGCGACCGGCCGCCGAATTGCACATCGATGACGCCGCCTGGGCGAATTGAGCGCCCGCGATGCCGACAACGCTTGACCACCCGCCGCCATTTCCCTAACCGACCCCCCGCAGCCCCTTCCAACGGGCATGGCCCCTTCGTCTAGCGGTCTAGGACGCGGCCCTTTCACGGCTGAAACACGGGTTCGATTCCCGTAGGGGTCACCAGCGTCGAGGCGAACTTGCCAGCTTGCGGCGCTGTTTTCACGCACAGAACGAAGGCGCGCATCGGCGTCTTCGCATGTTTTGCGACTTTGCAGCCTGTCTCGGCGCCGATTGCCGAGACTTTTGCATCATCGATTGGCGGCCGTCATGCTCCCAAGCTTTGCTGGGCCACCCAGCCGCTGCCCAAAGAGACACATTTTGCCCCTCTTGGACGGAGTCTATTGGGCATATGTCGCCCAGCATCGGTGATTTATTGAAGACGGCAAACTTGCCGGCGACTTCGGACAAACCCGGAGCCAGAAAATGGTGCCAGAAGAGCTTGATCGCTGAGCAGCTAAACGGTTGATTTCTCAATCAAATCATAGACTTTCGAACTCGCCGAAGGCACTAATAGCACGATCTGGATTCGTGGAAAAGGCTGGACGTGAATGGATGGGGCGGTTCGAGTCCTCTGAGGCATTGGGCTGGTTGGAGCTTTGTCCGAAATACGTCTACGAATTTCGGACAGTTGAGCGCGTACCTGGTCGCTTCGACGGATGTCTCGGATAGCAGGATTCGACCATCCAACACAAAAAACCTAATTTTCGCTCGACACAATAACCTAAAAGTTATACATCACGAAAACCTAATAACCGCGCGACACAAAACCCTAATCGTTGCGCATCATTGAGGCGGACGTGGTGGCCACTCCCCAGCAAAAGCTCGCGGACGCGCTCGACATGCTCCGCACACTCCAGGACCGCAACCGCGTTGCCATACGCAGCGACGATCTCAGCCGGTCCCAGCGCGAGCTGCTCATGAAGCACGGCTTCCTGCAGGAAGTCATGAAGGGCTGGTATATCCCCGCACGGCCTGATGCGGGTGCTGGCGAAAGCACGGCCTGGTATACCTCCTATTGGGGCTTCTGCGGCGCCTATCTGAACGAACGCTTCGGTGAAGACTGGTCCCTCTCTCCCGAACTTTCGATCGCCCTGCAAACGGGGAATCGTACAGTTCCAAAGCAGCTCCTCGTGCGCACGCCGAAAGGCGGTAACAAACCGACGGCACTGCCCTTGGGCACTTCCTTGTTCGACGTTCGGGCGGCAATTCCGGCGCCCGAAGATGTCGCGATACAGGACGGATTGCGTCTCTTCTCGATCTCCGCTGCCCTCATTGCGAGTGCGCCCGGCCTCTACGAAAACAATGCGATCGACGCCCGAGCAGCCTTGGCGACCGTGCGGGATGCGTCCGAATTGCTGGGACGATTGCTCCAAGGAGGCCACAGCGCGATCGCCGGCCGCCTGGCCGGCGCCTTCCGCAACATCGGCCGCGAACGCATTGCTGACGACATTTTGAAGGCGATGCGGTCGGCGGGCTATACCGTGCGCGAGCAGGATCCGTTCGCGACAAAGCTCGAGACTCTCCTGCCGGCGCGTGAGCGCTCTCCCTATGCGGGCCGAATCCGCCTGATGTGGCAGGAGATGCGCGGAGCAGTCCTTGAGCGATTCCCACCGCCGCCGGGCCGGCCCGCCGATATCGGCGCCTATCTCAGGCGCGTGCAGGACAGCTACGTCACCGACGCCTATCATTCGCTATCGATCGAGGGCTATCGTGTCAGCCCGGAACTGATCGAGCGCGTCCGCAGCGGCACGTGGAATCCGCAAAGCCACGAGCAGGATCGCGAATATAAGGATGGACTAGCCGCACGCGGCTACTGGCTCGCCTATCAAGCTGTTCTCAAAAGCCTCAATCGCGTCCTGGCCGGCGAGAACCCCGGCCTCGTCGCCGACGAGGAGCACGGCGACTGGTATCGTGAGATGTTCACGCCGAGTGTTACCGCAGGATTGATCAGCGCGAGCGATCTCGCCGGATACCGCAACGGTCAGGTCTATCTGCGCGGCTCGATGCATGTACCGCTCAACTGCGATGCTGTCCGCGACGCGATGCCGGTGTTCTTCGAATTGCTGAGCGAGGAAACCGAGCCTGCGGTCCGCGTCGTCCTCGGCCACTTCATCTTCGTCTACATCCATCCCTATATGGACGGGAATGGAAGAACCGGCCGCTTCTTGATGAACGTCATGCTCGCGGCCGGCGGCTATCCGTGGACGGTCGTGCCAGTCCAGCAGCGTGCCGATTACATGGCGGCGCTTGAAGAGGCCAGCGGCCGGCAGGACATTCGCCCCTTCACGGAGTTCCTGGCGCAATTGCTGGACCGCGAACTGAGGGGGGAAACTGTCGCCCGGCTTCCGAAAGCGTGATTGCCGAAGCCGGTCATAGCGCTTCGAAATATGCACTCGCATTATACCACCGATATATTCCGAGCATGAATTTCAATGCTTCGAGGCAGGCCGGTCCGCACCGAGACGACCACCGTTGTCGCATTGGTGTATACCCGTGTCCCGCTCCTCCGAAGGCAGAGGCCACAGGTTCGAATCCTGTCGGGTGCGCCATTTTTCAATGACTTAGCCTCTGTGCAGCCAAAACTGTCAAATATTCGTCAAATATCTTTTGACGAACGGTGACGGACAGCGTCGCCGGCGCACCGGTCAGCGTCCCACACAACTGGTATGATTCGGCCGAGCAACGAGGAGCGCCGGTCGTCCGGATTTGGGCCGATTGCAGACCGGCAGCTTTAGGGTGCATTTCGTCCGAAGTGGGCGTTAGAACCATGGGGTCACCAACGGCTACACCCGGTCCAGAGGCCTGCGAGGTGAACCGGGTCGGCGCCCGCATATCCGCCACAATGGCCGCAATTGCGCCGGCTGCGAGAGGCGTGGCGGCATTATCCAGTGGCGCGGTTTGCCTAAAGCGGTCAGAATATCGGCGAAGATGCTGGCCGTTTGCAGGAACAGCCTATTGCAAACGGCGGGGAGGGACACGAGCGCACGGATGGTGATAATTACCGATCAGTTCGGCGGCCGCGTCAACACCATCTCGATCGACCTCAACCTTACTGTCGAATCGAAGCTGCATGTCTGCCTAGCGCAACTTCCCAAGCCGTTGATCGCCTCGATCACAGCGGACGTCAGCCGCCCGGTGGCTCTTGCCGCTGCTGTCCAACTATTGGCCGGGGGCGGTGGGCATGCCGGCGCGGCACTCAACGAAATGGCGCCGGGCAACGAGGCGGTGTTGGTCGTCTTTCCGGAATTCGCGTTCGGTTCGCCCGATTGGGAGGCGCTCGATGCCGCAATCCGTGCATCCGCAAGGCCACTGATCGTCATCGCCGGCTTTGGTGCGACGGCGGGCGGCTGGATTCTCGATTGGGCGGGGGCGGCAACCGGTGGCGGTCAAACCCTGCGCCGCTTGGCCTGGGACCAGGAGGGCGCCGGGGCCAATGGCATTGCCCGGCTCCGCCGCGTCAATGGCGGCTGGTGCTGGGTGCATGTGCCTGGCGAGACCCATTGCATTACCTATCTCAAGACCGTCGCTGAGCAGAATGTCGAGGCAGTGGAACTGCCCGATCTTCAATTTGGGCGCTGGGTCACCCATTTGCGCTTCAACGATATCGACCTGTTTCCGCTAATCTGCGCCGACATGCTGCAATTACCGGGCGATCATCCCGACAGCGCCCAGGCGCGCATCGGCGAGGCGTTGCAAGGCATAGCCGGCGACCGGCCGGCAATGGTGGTCGGATCGCTGCTGCAGCATGGCTACAATATCAACTGGGTGCGCGCGATCGACTCACTGCTGGTGCATGTGCTCGCCGGGCGGCCAGGGCTGGTGGCGCTGGCCAACGTCGCCGACGACAAGGTTCGTGCCAGCGAAGCCGAAGACCAATGGCGCAGCCTGACCGGTGTCTTCGGCAAATGGGATGAGCTCACTAAGGGTCAGGCAAATTTGCCCTGCGGCCGCCGGGTCAATACCGCCGGGGTTGTTGGTGCAGTCATCCGCCAGTGCGATCCGATGGTGACCAGCGGGGTTGCCGATTGGGGGCCTTATGGTCCGGTCGATGGCAAGTTCGTCTGGCACACCGAAATGCTCTGTCCGGTCGACGTTACCGGATTAGCGGCGCCGCTGGCCTTGCCGCCATTGCCGCATGCCTGTGAGATCGCCCGCTTCCTGCGCCGATATCCGGGCGATCCCGCTTGGTCGCCACGGCTAGGCGCGGGGAACGCTGCGATCGCCGCCCATCTCACAGACGGCGGTCCGCCCCAGGCGGCGCAGATTCTGAGCGCGCTGTTGCACGGACCGGGTCCTGGTGCCACCGATCCCGACGCACTGCATGAGGTGGCGCAGCAACAGGCCGCTGAATTTGGCTTCCATGCGTTGGCGACGCTGGCAACGCTCGAAGACATCGCGTGGCAAGGCGATGCGGCGAGGCAGGGACAATTGCGCCAAGATCAATCCGGCCGGCACCTGCTGGTCTGGCGCGACGCGCGCAAGACCAAGGCGCAGATGCGCGCGGTGTTGAGTGTCTGGCAACAGCAAGGCGACGGACATCCCGATCTGGTGGTCCTTGCGCAATCCCGGTTCGGCGACATTGACGAAGGCATCGTGGCCGAAGCCCGGCGCGACGATTTCAGCGCTGCGCCGGTAGCGGCGGCCGGGGCCGGGGGCGGCCTGGCGCCGCGACCGGCCGATTACACCGCGCCGCGCGGACGGCGGCGCTTGGCAGTGGTCAGTCTTGCCCATGTCGCCTCGGTCTATGCCGATTATCAGCCAGGGGTCGATGACGCACCCTTGGTCGATGCGCTACAGGCGCGGATCGGCGCGGCATTGCCATGAGCGGGACCGGCAACCCTCCCGACATCGGCGCTTGCGTCGACGCGCTCGAGCTATTGTGCGCGCGGGTGGCGATGACGCGCGAGGCGCAATTGCCAGGATTGGCGGACACCGCGGAAGTGCCTGCCGGTGCGGCTCTGTGGTCGAGCAGCTATGCCAAGCTCCTGCTCTGGCCGGTTGCCTCGAATGAGGGTGAAGTGATCGCGCGGGCGACCGATGAAGGCGAGGGCTGGCTCGACGCCCTGCTGTCCCAAGCAGAGCAATCGCCGGCGATCCCGCTGGATGGATATCTGGTGCTGGCGCTGCCCGCCCCACCGGCGCCGGAGGCCGATGAGGAGATTCGCAAGGTCGAATTGTCTGCCAGCATTTGCCGCAAGCATCTCGTCTGGCCGTCCTCTGCCGAGGCATTGGCAGCTGGTGCCGGCCCTTGGGCACGGGTCGCGGATGTGACCATGCTTGGCTTGCCAGATGCCATTACTGCCGCTGGCGACGGCCTCTATTGGCCGGCGATCGGCGATCGAGCCGAGGCGCTGTGGCGAGAGCTTCAGGACAAGGGCGCGCCTGCGGTGGCGTTGGCCGATGCCGAGACGCCGATCCCGGCGGGGAAACCAGCATGACTGGAGTGCGGATCTCCACAATGCGCGTCGAAGCCTTTCGCGGCATCGGCGACGCCGCCACGTTCGATTTCACCTCACCCTTGACCCTGGTGTTCGCTGCCAATGGCACCGGCAAGACGACGATGTGCGAAGCTGCCGAATGGCTGTTGACTGGCCAGGTCGAGCGGTTGCGCGACAAGGGCCATTTCGACCAAGCCGTGCTGTTTCCCAAATTTTCGCAGTCGGACCAAGCTCCAGTGGTCGATGCCGACTTGCATGTGCGCGGTACGGCCCGGCGGCTACGACGCGTGGTCACCGGCACCGAGACGCAAGCGCGGATGTCGGGCGATGACGGTGCTTTGGGGCCGATTGTCGGCCTTAACGACATGCTCGGGCGGCTTGCGCCCGCCGCCGCTGCCGAGGATGCGCATCACTTGCGCGCGATCCCGCTGCGCCAAGGCTGGCTGCGCGGCACGCGGTTCCTGTCCGCCGAGGCGTTGGCAACGCTGGTCGATTCGGACGACAATACCATAGAGCGGCGCAAGGACGTCTTCGCCGATCTGCTCGGCATTCGGCATCTGCTCGAAGCGGAGAAGCTCGCCGAGCGCTATATCGCTGAAATCGGCGGCCGCGAGCGGCTGCTTGCCCAGACCATAGCCGGGCGTGACGAAGAGATTGTCCGCCTGACCGTTGAATTGGAGAACATGCCGACGGCCATGGTTTCCGCGGCTGTCGAGGTCGCCAGTGCCGAGCAGCGCCTCGGCTTGGTGTCAGCCGGCAACTCGCAAGGTTCGCTCGGCGCGCGGATCGAAGCGCTCGACCTTGAGCGTCACCGCCGTCAGCATATTCTCGTGACGCGCCGCGACGCGATCGAAGCCTCGGCAACGCGCTGGCCCGAGCGTGACCGGCTCGACACGGCGATTGCGGAACTCGAAGCGGCACACGCACCACTGGCCGAAAAGGTCGCGGGAATCGTCGAACAGGGCCAGGCCGCCGGCGCCGCTGTCGCTGCCGCCACTACCCGCTGCGATGGCCTCAAAGCTGATTTGCGCATGCTCGAGGCTGCGCGCACCAGGCTGGTGCCGTTGGTGCCTGCCTTTTATCGGGCGCTTTCCGAATTGCCCGAGGCCAGCACTTTGCCTGGAACGATGAGCGTCGCGCAGTTGCTCAATCTCCTGCCGCAAGCGAGCCAGGACAGCGATGCCATTGCTGTTCTTCAGGCCGATGCCGGCGCGGCGCTTGTCGAAGAGCGCGATGCTGGCGATACCGA
>JBQCEK010000419.1:0-6297 GCA_051960335.1 Sphingomonas sp. | reverse complement strand
CGGCCGGTCGCGGTGCCAGCCGATCCCCGCGCCCGGATCGTAGCGGATCACCAGCGCCTGGACGAGCGTCATCGGATCGAGACCGGCGAACCCGGCGACCCGCGTGCGCACCGACAGCAGCCAGTCGGGGATCGGCGGCGCCTCAGCCATCTGTCCCCGCTCGAAATCGTAGCGCGACCCGAACGAGGCGGTCAGCCGCTTGCCGAGCCACTGCTGGAATTTGAACGGCTCGAGGTCGCAGCCGTTGATCGCCGTGATCAGCGCCCGTTCCTCCGCCAGGGTGACGATATCCTCGGCAGACCGCAGGCCCGACACCACCGGCTGGTCGAACAGATCGCGCGCGGGCGTCGTCACCACGGGAGTTCCGCCGCAAAGTCGACCAGATCGGCGAACGAGCGCTCGTCGAACCGCCACTCTCCCTCGATCCCGACCAGCGGTGCGACCGCCGCTGCCTCGATCAGTGGCTGGCGCGAGACACCGGGATGCCGGGCCGACCAGTCGCGCAAGGCGGCCAGCCGCGCGTCAATTGCGTCGCGCATCGGTTGATCGGCGGCGACTCCCGCGACAAGTTGACCGGTCGCGTCGCGCGCCAGCCACCCGAGCATCGCGTCTTCCGGCATGAGGTGCGCGGCGGTCACCGCGACGCTCCTAAGGCCAGATCGGCCTGTCGAGGCGCGTCGCCATCGCAACGCTCGGCCCGGAAGCTGTGCGCCGGCAGCGCGGCGAGGATGCCGGCTTCGGGACAAGGATGTCGAGCCAATCGAGATGGCGCCCGCGCGGGACACCGCATCTGCCGTTCGGCACAACGCTCGACGTCCTCGTTTGCGGCGATGGTCAGCGCGGCATAATCGCTCGGCCAGCGCGGCGTCGAGGCGCGCCAGATACCGGCGAGATAGAACCCGTCGCCGTCGACACGGGTGGAGCGGTAGCGGTCGCCGCGATGATAATGAAAGAATTCCGACGCCGGGAGGCGGCAGCGATTGGCCGCGAAGCTGCGCCCCTCGGCACGCACCACCTCGAACGGTCGCTCGTCGAGCCAGGCCGGCTCGAGACCCCAGATGAGGTTGATCATTTCGGTCCTGCCGCCCTGCGTGCGGCGAATCATCGCGCCGGGCTGGCCGATCTGATCGGCATGCGTCATCGTGTTAGCCATCGCCGAACCTTTCCGGACCGCGATCATCTTCCTATGACATCGCGGCGACGCCGGGTCGTCCGCGACTCGGCAGAGCGAACATAGCAGGAACATTGTGACGCGCCAACGCGCGGGAAGGGGTCGGTATGTGCAACCACTATCGGCTCAACGTCGGCCTCGACACGATCGCCAGCGATTTCAGCGGTCTCAGAATCAGGATCGATTTGCCCGACGGCCGGTCGAACATCGCGGCGCGCGACGATCTCAGGATCACCGATGTCGCGCCGATCGTTCGCGCCGGGACGACGCCGGACAGCGCGGAGCTCGTGCAGGGGCGCTGGAGCTGGCCCGGGCCGACCGCGGGCCCAGCTATAATTTCCGCTCGGAAGGTGGGTCGTTCGGCGAGAACCGCTGCTATAATTTCCGCTCGGAAGGTGGGGCGTTCGGCGAGAACCGCTGCCTGATCATCGCCGATGGTTTCTACGAAATCACCGATCCGTCGCCAGTCGAGGTGCGATCCACAGGTTTGGCAGAGGACATGCTGCAGGCTTTGCCCGCCGGCAGCCTCGGGGTTCATCAGGTCGGCTGACGAAGCGCAGTCCGTGAGCGTGACCGCCGCGCCGTCGAGGGCCGTCCGCCAAGGCCGAGCGCAAGGACCGCAATCGACAGTTCCTCGAATGGGAGGGCAGTTGGTCGAACCGCCCGCGATGCCCAGGGGGGCTGACGGGCGGCGGCGTGCGCGATTCCGCAGCGGTCAGTCGATTACCCGGTCAATGATGATGTTCGTGCATGCGAGCTCCAAAGCTTTCGGCGCTAAACTAGGGCGTGCGCAGACGCGGGAGACTTGGTTCAGGCGGCCCTTCGCGCCGCCAACAGCCCTTCGAAAATCCCGCGTACGATGGGCGAAGCGTCCTTGACGAGCGCGGTTACCTTGAGGCCGAGGTCGCGGCGACCTTGATCGCCGATCGCGTGAGCCATGGCCCAGTTTCCGAATTCACGGTTTTCGATCGTGCGGCGGGAGACGACGACTTGGGCACGATGGCGCGGGTCGGCGCAGATCCGCGCATAAGTCGCCTCCAGTGGCCCCGCATCTCCCTCGAGCACTTGGAGGAAGCGTCCTCCGTCGAAATAGAGCAGGCCAGTGAGAAGCGCACGCGCATTGTTCGCGCGCGATCGCGCCAGAATGTTTGCGACCGCTGCCTCGTCGACGCCAGCCGCCGCGGAGCTGACATAAATCAGTTGTAGCATCATCGTCCCTTTCAAGCTTCCGTTAGTCACTAAGCTGTTGAAAAAGGGTGAAAGCTAAAGATCGGACCTTAGTGACAAGCCGATCTGGACGTGTTGCACGGTGCTCGGCGCGCGCCCTCTGTTGCCAAGGCGACCGGGCGCAATAGACGCGACCCTTTCGTCGACATCCGTTCGACGTTTAGCCGCCCGGGAGGCTTGCGAACCACGCCGCGTAAGGCGTGTTCTTCGCCAGGCGTCGATTCAGGTCGGGCGCATCGTCGTCCCACCAGACCGGCCCGCGCTCACCCAATGCAATTTTTATGCGGTTCACCGTCTCTCGTGCGGCGGCGACGGCGGATGGATCGGATTGCTGTTGTGCCTGCGCAATCGCGCGACGCGCGGCCATTAGCCGATCGACGAGTTCTTGTCTCTGCGCCGCCGCGAGGGTCGGACGCGACATCCGCCACAATCGACCCCGCACGACGAAATATCGCCCGTCGGGTGTTGTCGGATGGCGAGAAGGCGGCGGCGTCATCTATAGTCAACGACGAAGCTGTCCGCGCGATCCCGCGAACCGCCCCGGTCGACCCGCTTTTGCGTTTGTGCGGAGGAGAGTGGTGCGGGGCAAGACGCCACGGAAAGGAAGATCGACTTGGACGTTTACCCGGGGTCATAAGCGGGAGGGTGGATCAGTGGGCGACGCGGCAGGATGGGTGGCGCTGGTGGCCACGAGCGTGGCGGCGCTGATGACCGCGTCCAACCTGGGAGCCAGAGTGACAGGCTGGGGCTTTGCGATCTTCACCCTCGGCGCAGCCGCCTGGATCACGGTCGGCATTTTCACTCATCAAACCCAGCTTCTTTATTCGAATATATTTCTGGCTTTGGTCGATCTGTTTGGCGTGTGGCGATGGCTGGGGCGTCGCGCCCGGATCAGCGACACCGCGCAAGCCGAGGAGAATCGCAGCGACCAGCAGGTCGGAGAGGCGCTGTTCTCGACCGCGAAGCTCGACCGCCTGCCCGTAATAGCGCGCGGCGGCGCGGTCGTTGCGACGACCGTCGATGCCTTGGCGGCCCGTTCCAGCGGCCGGATCGATCATCTGATCATCCGAGCCGGCGGGGTCGGCGGCGTTGGCGAAAAGCTCTACCGCCTGCCGTGGTCGGCTACGAGGATCGACGACGACGCGGTGCAAACCGACCTGGCCGACGATGATCTCGCGCGACTTTCGCTGGCGAGCGGCACGTGACTTAATGAAGGAATGGGAGAAAGGCGTGCAGAGCTATAGTGGTGGATGCCTGTGCAGCGCCGTGCGGTTGTCGGCATCGGGGCAACCCTATCGGGTCGGGATTTGCCACTGCCTGGATTGCCGGAAGCATCACGGCGCCTTGTTCTTCGCCGCGGCAATCTTCCCTGCGTCGGCCGTCCGCATCGACGGCGAGGTCCGTTCTTATCGCGGACGCCATTTTTGTCCTACCTGTGGTTCGTCGGTCTTCGCCCGGTTCGGCGACGAGATCGAAGTTCATCTCGGCACGCTCGACGCGCCAAGCCAGTTGGTCCCGACCTATGAAAACTGGACGGTTCGTCGTGAGGCATGGCTGCCGCCCTTGCCATTGGAGCGGCATTATTCCCACGATCGCGAGGGACGCGGCCGAAACGAGCCAGGAGAGCTGCGCATATGATTTGCACACTGGCACGAGCGTTGCCCAGTCCTTGGCCAGGCCAACAAGGGACCATGGTCAGTCCGACGCCCGGCGTACGTGCGTGTCGCGGGTGATCAGCGGCGCGCTCGGCCGCTTCCTGAAATAATGCCATAACCAGCTCAGCGCGACCGCAAGGCGGCTGCGCCCGCCAATCAGAAAATAGATATGGGCGAGGCCCCATACCCACCAGGCGAGGACACCCTTGAGGCGAAATCGCCCGAAATCGACGATGGCCGCGCTGCGGCCGATCGTGGCCAGGTCGCCCTGGTGCCGATAGCGAAACGGCGCGGGCGGCTTCTTCCGGTCGAGACGCCGTCGGATCGCATCCGCGACATAGGCGCCTTCCTGCTTGGCTGCAGGGGCAATCCCTGGAACCGGCTTGCCGCCTCGCCAGGCGACCCGCGCGGTGTCGCCGATGACGAACACCGCCTCATCGTCCGCCAGCGTGAGATAGGGCGAGACGTCGACACGACCCGAGGCGTCGGCGTCCGCCGCGAGCCAAGAGGCGGCTGGCGAGGCGGCAACGCCCGCCGCCCACAGGATCGTGGCTGCTTGGATATGCTCGTCCCCGATCTTCAGCCCCGAGTTGCTGATCGCAGTGACGGGTCTGCCGAGGCGAATATCGACGCCGCGGCGAAGCAGCACGCGGTGTGCGAAGTCGGCGAGCCCTGGCTCGAAGCCGTTGAGGATGCGATCGCCCGCCTCGATAAGCAGGACTCGCGCCTGGCGCGTGTCGATGCGGCGGTATTCAGCGGGAAGGACGCTATGCGCGAGCTCGGCGATCATGCCGGCGAGTTCCACTCCGGTCGGTCCCGCGCCCGCAATGGCGAAAGTCAGCAGCGCCGCCTGTCGATCTGTGTCGGTGCAGCGGTCCGCTTCCTCGAAGGCGAGCAGGATCCGGCGCCGGATCGTCGTTGCGTCATCGATCGTCTTGAGCCCCGGTGCCAGGGGTTCCCATTCGGGATGCCCGAAATAAGCGTGGGTTGCGCCAGTGGCGATCACCAAAAGGTCGAAGTCGAGCCACGTGCCTGAGGCGAGTCGTACGCGCCGTGCAATGCGATCGATACCGGTGACCGCGTCGAGCACGATATCGACGTCGTCGCGGTCGCGGAACATGTCGCGGATCGACCAGGCGATTTCCGAGGGCGCCAGTACCGCGGTCGCCGCCTGGTAAAGCAGTGGCTGAAACAGATGATAATTGTGTCGATCGATGAGCATGATGTGAAGGTTCGGGTGCTTGAGCCGCTTGACCAATTCGATGCCCGCGAAGCCTGCGCCGACAACGATGAGCCGCGGTTTCCCCAGTGTCGGGTGCGCTTTGCCAGGCAAGTCGTCCATCGCGCGTCTCCAGCTGCAGACATTGGCTCGCCCGAACTCTATCGTGCGAATATCGCCACGCGAAGGATTGATCGACCACCAGGCCTCGTCACGAATTCTCGAAAGATGTTCGGTTCGTCGCCCCCCACGCGCTGGGAAAGCCGCGACCATTGCACCCCCGGGAGGCAAGGCCCGCTCTTGCCAAGGGTGACGCTCGGTGCGCGCCTGCGGTCAGCGGACGGCCCGACAGATCTTTGCCAAGTCGCGAAACGCTCGCCGTGCGGGCTTTGGGGCGGGCCCTCGTCGGCCCGAGCATGTATCTGCCGGCGCGGCCTTTTTTTCGATTTCGTGCGTTTCCCGGTCACCACTGGTTTGGAGCCGCACATGGAAACGCTATTCACAAGGATTGCCACGCGTTGCGCGAACTGGATGGGTCAGCCGCAGGCCTTCGTCGTCGCGCTGCTCGCGTGCCTCGTCTGGGCAGTGACGGGACCGGCTTTTCACTATTCGGATACGTGGCAGCTCGTCATCAACACCGGAACCACCGTCCTTACCTTTCTGGCGGTGTTCCTGATCCAGAATTCGCAGAACCGGGACGGCGCGGCGATCCAGGCCAAGCTCGATGAACTGATGCGCGCTATCCCCCGCGCGCGGCCCGAATTCATCGGCATCGAACATCTGACTGATGCCGAAATCTGCGCAATCCGGGACGCCCTGGAACATGAAGAAGGCGGCGGGAATGGCAATGGCGGCGCGTCGCCGACGCCCGATTCGCCCGAAAAGAGCGTGGACGAATTACTTCACCGCCGGTGAGCGGCCGAGACTCGCGGATTTGTACCGGCGGATTTGCTGGCCGGTCAGCCGCCAAAGCCTGAATGTTGGTAGCGCCGACTGCCATGGAGAGGACGCTTTCTCGTTATGCC
>JBQCEK010000418.1:0-5868 GCA_051960335.1 Sphingomonas sp. | reverse complement strand
CAGCCGGGCGGCCGAATCCACCCCAAAGGCGGGTTGTTGATATTGCGAACGATTAGCGAATCACAGAATGTGATCGATCTCGCAATCGATCGCGGCCTTGCTCGTCACGTGGACGATCTCCGGATCGCCGAGCGCACGCAGCCGGTGAAGCAGCTGATCGAGCGAATGCGAGCGCGACGCCTTGGGCAAGCCGGCGAGCTGGCGAAGCTGGCCGATCGACAGCCGATCGGTCATCCGCGGCGCCATGCAGCGCGCCAGCCGCGGCTTCAGCCCGGCATTCTCCAGCCCCGCCTCGACTCGCGAGGTGGGCGTCATGCACGCGGCAAGCGCCAGGGGAAGCAGCAGCACAGCTCTCGTCTTCGGCATGGCGCCTCGCTATATCGGGTCGATGAATCCCGCAATCGGCATTCTCCTGTTCGTCGCGACCGTGCTGGGCATGGAAGGCTTCGCCTATGTGATGCACCGATGGGTGATGCACGGGCCGGGCTGGTTCCTCCACGCCAGCCACCACCGCCCGCGCCACGGCAATTGGGAGCTCAACGATCTGTACGCGGCGATCTTCGCCGTGCCGTCGATCGTCATGCTGCTGGGCGGGGTGCAGCTCGGCTGGTGGCCGGGCTGGGCATGTATCGGCGCCGGGATCGCCGCTTATGGCGCGATCTATTTCGGCTTTCACGACGTGATCGTCCACAAGCGGCTGAGCCACCGTTATGTGCCGCGATCGTCCTATATGAAGCGGATCGTGCAGGCGCACCGGCTGCATCACGCGGTGGAAACGAAACATGGCACGGTGAGCTTCGGCTTCCTCTGGGCGCCGCCGCCCGAGGTGCTGAAGGCGGAGCTGCACCGGCGCGGCAAGGCAGGCGTGCGGGCGCCGGCAACGAAGCACCCGCAATCTTGATCCATGTAAGCGCCCCGCCGAAACGACTGACGTAGCAGGCGCGCGTGGGTCCCAAATTTTCCTCCGGTGATGACAGCCGCCGCGCGCTGCGCAAGGCCGTCCGCCTCACGGCGCAATTGCGCGATCGCGGACAGACCAAATTCGCCATCGATGTCGTCGACCTATCGATCACCGGCTTTCGCGCCGAGACCAGCTTCACGCTCTACGAAGGCGGCATGGTGTGGCTGACGCTGCCCGGCTTCGCCGCGCTGGAAGCGCGCGTGGCCTGGCGCGACGGCCACCGCTACGGCTGCGCCTTCGTCCACCCGCTGCACCCCGCAGTGTTCGACCACATCGTGGCACTTTCCGAGGGATAAAGCGTCGCCTTGGCGATCGATATTAGCGCTGAGAACACCGTCACCCCAGCGAAAGCTGGGGTCTCGTGCGGCTGACGCCACCTTTACGGCTTGAGATCCCAGCTTTCGCTGGGATGACGACGTTTCGCTGCAAGCAGGCTCAGTCGAACAGGCTCGATACCGAGGATTCGTCGGCGATGCGGCGGATCGCTTCGGCGAGCAGCGGGGCGATCGTCAGGTGGCGGATTCGCTTGGCGTCCCTGATCATCTCATGGCTGCCGATCGAATCGGTGATGACGAGCTCGGCGAGCTGCGATCCCTCGACGCGCGCGACCGCGCCGCCCGACAGCACGCCGTGGGTGCAATAAGCGACGACGTCCTCGGCCCCCGCCTCTTTCAACGCCGCGGCGGCGTTGCACAGCGTGCCGGCCGAATCGACGATGTCGTCGATCAGGATGCAGAACCGCCCCTCGACCTCGCCGATGATGTTCATCACCTCCGATTCGCCGGCGCGCTCGCGGCGCTTGTCGACGATCGCCAGCGGCGCGTTGTCGAGCCGCTTGGCGAGCGCGCGGGCGCGCACCACGCCGCCAACGTCGGGCGAGACGACCATCAGGTTGCGCCCCTCGAACCGCGCCTTGATGTCCGCCGACATCACCGGCGCGGCGTAAAGGTTGTCGGTCGGAATGTCGAAAAAGCCCTGGATCTGCCCGGCATGCAGGTCGACCGACAGCACGCGGTCCGCGCCGGCGACGGTGATCAGATTGGCGACCAGCTTGGCGGATATGGGCGTGCGCGGCCCCGGCTTGCGGTCCTGCCGGGCGTAGCCGAAATAAGGAATGACGGCGGTGATCCGCTTGGCCGAGGCGCGTTTCAGCGCATCGATGCAGACCAGCAGCTCCATCAGATTGTCGTTGGCCGGAAAGCCGGTCGATTGCAGCACGAACACGTCCTCACCGCGGACATTTTCGAGAATCTCGACGAAAATCTCCTCGTCGGCGAAGCGGCGGACGAGCGCCTCGGTCAACGGCATCTCGAGATAGGCAGCGATCGCCTGCGCGAGCGGAAGGTTCGAATTGCCGGCCATCAACTTCATGTGCGTCGCTCCCCGCGGCGTGATCGCCTCCCCTTACGGCGACAGATCGATGACAGGAAGGGGGCATTGCGGCGGATCGAGCGGCTGCGTAAGCGCGAGGGCATGACCATTCTTACCCGTTTCGCCCCCTCGCCGACCGGCCGGCTGCACGTCGGCAACATCCGCACGGCGCTGCACAACTGGTTGTGGGCAAAGAAGAACGGCGGCCGATTCGTGCTGCGCATCGACGATACCGATGCCGAGCGAAGCGAGGAGCGGTTCGTCGAGTCGATCCGCAGCGATCTCGACTGGCTGGGGATGACGCCCGATGGCGAGGAACGCCAATCGGCGCGCTTCGCGATCTATGAAGCGCGATTCGCCGATCTGGTCGCCGCGGGGCGCATCTATCCCGCCTATGAAACAGCGCAGGAGCTGGAGCTGAAGCGCAAGATCCTGTTGGGGCGCGGGCTGCCGCCGGTCTATGATCGCGCCGCGCTGGCGCTGACCGACACCGAGCGCGCGCAACTGGAAGCGGACGGCGTGAAGCCGCACTGGCGCTTCAAGCTCGATCACGACGCGATGATCGAATGGACCGACCTGATCCGCGGGCCCCAACATTTCGATCCGAAGACGATGAGCGATCCCGTGGTGCGCCGCGCGGATGGATCGTGGCTTTATATGCTGCCCTCCGCGATCGACGATGCCGAGATGGAGGTGAGCCATGTCGTGCGCGGGGAGGATCACGTTTCCAACACCGCGCTCCAGCTCCAGATGTTCGCCGCGATGGACGCCCCGGCACCGGCCTTCGCGCATGAGGCGCTGCTGGTCGGCTCCGAGGGGAAATTGTCGAAGCGGCTGGGCTCGGTCGGCGTCGATGCGTTTCGCGAGGCGGGAATCGAGCCGGAGGCGGTGCGCGCGCTGCTCGCGCGGATCGGGACGAGCGACCCGGTGGAGCCGCTGGTCGATACCGCTGCGCTGATCGAGACGTTCGATTTCGCGCGTTTCGGCCGGGCGCCGGCGCGGTTCGACGAGGCGGAACTGGCGGCGGTCAACACGCGGATCGTGCATCAGCTGCCGTTCGCCGCGGTCGCCAACCGGCTGCCGGGCGGCATGGACGCTACCGCCTGGGAAGCGATCCGCCCGAACCTGACGATCGTCGCCGAAGCCGCCGACTGGTGGCATGTCGTCGAGGGGCCCATTGCGGTCGAGACGCTTTCCGACGACCGAGAGTTCCTCGCTCGCGCGCACGCCATCGCCGCCGAAATCGACTGGGCGGGCGATCCGTGGCACGCGCTGACCGCGCGATTGAAGGAAGAGACGGGGCGCAAGGGCAAGGCGCTGTTCCTGCCGCTGCGCCGCGCGCTCACCGGGCGCGATCACGGGCCGGATATGGCCGCGCTGCTGCCGCTGATCGGTCGGGCGCGGGCGCTGGAGCGGCTGATAAGCGACTGATCCGCAATTCGATTGCCGGATAGCCTGTAATGTTGTAACATTCCGATCGCCCGGACAGTAACGCGGGCAAGAAGGAGAGTTTGCAAGGAGACAGGCCATGTATGCGGATCGACATGCCGGCAAACGCGGGATCAACCCCGTTGGGCTCGGCGCATCGCTGACGATCAATGCAGCGATCATCCTCGCGCTAATCTATGCCGCGCCCAACGTGATCCCGTTCAAGGATCCGTTGACCACGGTGGACCTGATCCCGATCGATCCGCCGCCCCCGCCGATCCCGCAACCCCAGCCGCATCCCCGCGCCGCCCAGCCCGCGCCAGCGCCGCAGCCGACCGCACTCAAGCCGCCGCCCGATCTTCCCACCACCACGATCGATCTGCCGCAATTGCCGCCGATCGACCTTGGCTCGTTGTCGGGCGCAGACGCCGGCGCCGGCCCGGCCGCGACGCCGTCGCCGCTGCCCGCGCTGACCGGCGCGAGCGTCGATCCCCGCTATGCCAGCGATTTCCAGCCGGCCTATCCGCCCGCCGAGCGGCGCGCGAGCCGCGAGGGCCGCGTGGTGGTTCGCGTGCTGATCGGCGTCGATGGGCGCGTGAAGCAGATCGAAAAGATCAGCGCGACGAGCGACGCCTTTTTCGCCGCCACCGAACAACGCTCGCTGGCCAAATGGCGGTTCAAGCCCGCGACTCGCGGCGACGTGCCCGTCGAGCAATGGAAGCAGATGAGCGTCAGCTTCGTCCTGAAGGACGATTGAGCGGGGCCTCCGGCGCGGGGCTGGCCTCGCGCCGGGGGAGTCCCTATCTTGGCCCGCTATGTCGGTTCTGCAAAATTTCTCCGTGCCGCGCGCGTATCGCGACGTGCGGCGATTCCTCGCCAAGCGCAAACCGTATGAATTGTGGTTCCTGCTGCTGGCGATGGTGCTGACGATGCTGATCCTGGTCGCCTTCGCGATCGATTCGAACATCAAGGTGCCGTACAAGGAAAACATCATCTACGTGCAGAGCTGGCCGGCCAACCGCAGCGAGGCCGAGATCCTCGCCCAGCAGAAGATCGACGCGGCGAAGAAGGCCGAGCAGGACGCCGAGATCAAGCGGCAGGAAGAAGCGCGGCAAGCGCAGTTCCAGAAGCTCGACAAGGCGGTATCCGGTTGGCTGTAACCGACGCGCGGTGGATGGCCGCTGCGCTGGCCCTGTCCGAACGCGGACGGGGGCGGACGGGGCCCAATCCCAATGTCGGCTGCGTGATCGTGAAGGCCGGGCGCGTGATCGGCCGCGGCTGGACCCAGCCCGGCGGCCGGCCGCATGCCGAGGCGATGGCGCTGGCCGAGGCCGGCGACGCGGCGCACGGCGCGACGGCCTATGTGACGCTGGAGCCCTGCGCGCATGAGAGCGCACGAGGGCCGGCCTGTTCGGCGCTGCTGGTCGCGGCCGGGGTGGCGCGCGTCGTCATCGCGCTTGGCGATCCCGATCCGCGAACCGACGGCAGCGGCATCGCCCGTCTGGAGGCGGCCGGAGTCGCCGTGACGACCGGCGTCCTCGCCGCGCAGGCGCGCACGGCGATGGCGGGTTTCCTCACGCGCCGCATGTTCGGCCGCCCGCACGTCACGCTGAAGTTGGCGACGTCGCTGGACGGCTGCATCGCGCGCGCGACCGGCGAAAGCCGCTGGATCACCGGCCCCGAGGCGCGCGCGCATGCGCATCTGGAACGCGCCCGGCATGAAGCGATCCTGGTCGGACGCGGGACGGTGGTGGCGGATACGCCGGCGCTCGACGTGCGACTGCCGGGGCTGGAGGAGCGCTCGCCCCGCCGGATCATGCTGACGCGTCACGCCGGACTTGCTCCGGCATCCAACCAGCCGCGGGCGGCAGCGCAGGAGGAGGGTTGGACCCCGGAACAAGCGCGGGGTGACGGATGGTGTGAGGTTGGCGCGCCGACCGACATCGCCACCCTCGTCGACGTGGATCACCTGCTCGTCGAAGGCGGCGCGGCGACGGCGGCCGCGTTCCTTGCCGCCGATCTCGTCGATCGGCTGCTGCTCTACCGCGCGCCGATCCTGATCGGCGGCGGCAAGCCCGCGATCGGCGACATTGGCCTCACCGATCTCG
>JBQCEK010000417.1:0-4342 GCA_051960335.1 Sphingomonas sp. | reverse complement strand
GCAGCCACGCCTGCTGCCGCTCAGGTGACGTCCATGGGCGATCCCCGATCGGCCGATTGCTTGCTCAAGATCGACGCGCCGACCGGCAACTGGATCATCGACGGCTACGATCCTTTCGGCAACGATACGCCCACAGCATCGTACGACCTGATGTTCAGGAACGATGGCGGACGGGAATGCCGCTTTTATCCGTTGTTCGAAACCGATGGCACGCAACTCGGCCTTTCGGGCGCAGCGGGAGAGCGGCGGGTTCCCTACACCGTCATCGACATGGTGGGGAATTACAACGCCACTCCGATCGCGGGACGCACGATCCGCAACCTCACCCATCGACCCGTCGTCGTCGCACCGCACTCGCAGCAATTGGTGCGCTATCTGTTCAGTGTCGATGCCGACGCAATTCCCGGTGACGGCCTGTTCAGCCAACGACTGATCATCAACGCCGAAGGGCTTGACGGGCAGTCGCTAGGCGACCGGCAGTTGCTGCTGGGCATTCGCGTATTGCCATCGGCCGTCATGGGGCTGGCTGGCGCCTTTCATCGCAATAACGGCCAGGCCGATGTCGATTTGGGCGAGCTCGTCGAGGGCGTGCCGGCGATCCCCTTGCAATTGCAAGTCCACAGCACGCGCCGCTACAAGCTCCAGTTGGCCTCGCTCAACAACGGAAAGCTTCGGCTGGCGGGCAGCGATTGGACCGTCCCCTATCAGATGATGGTCGATGGCCGCCAAATTCCGTTCGGCTCGTCAGCCTCCTACGGCGTCACAGGCCGGGCGGGCATGCGGCTCGATACTCTGCCGGTCGCATTCCATGTCGGCAACGTCGACGATCGCCGCGCGGGCACCTATTCGGACGTCGTGACCATTACGATATCGGTCGATTGAACGCCGGAGTCGCAACCGCGACCTCAATCCGGAGCCATACGGCTCCAAATTGCGTCCCGACGCCTCGTTGGTCCAAATGGTGACCCCTACGGGACTCGAACCCGTGTTTTCGCCGTGAGAGTCGCGGCCAAGGGGGCTTTTTGAACGTCGGCGGACGTCCACGTATCCAATAAAAACAACCAGATAGGCAGAATCCGTCCTTTGCCGTCCACCCCGTTTCTGCTACGGTTTTACAACGAATTTACAACGCGTGCCGAGCAGAGGAACAAATGGCGAGGACGATCCGCCACGTCCGGCTCGAGAGCCGAACGGCGCGACTCCAACTGGCGAAGCGTAGCGCGCCCTATTGGGTGACGCTGACCAGGGGCAGAGCCCTCGGCTACCGCAAGGGCGCTAACGGCGGCACCTGGCTTGCCCGTTATCGCGCGTCGACCGGCGAGCGGGCCCAATTGGCGCTGGGCGCCGCAGACGACGCTCTGGATGCCGACACCGCCGACGTCCTGTCCTTCTCGGCAGCGCAGTCGAAGGCGCGGGATTGGTTCGCCCAACTCGACCGGAACGCCGGTCGCCGACCGGCGCGGTATACCGTTGGCGATGCGCTGGACGGCTATCTCCACAACTTTACGGGCAAGTCGGTCGACAAGACCCGCTACACGATCGAGCGCTACCTGCGGCCGAAGCTCGGCGACATCGAGGTGATCGATCTCACCACGGAGCGTCTGCGGCAGTTTCAGGAAGAACTCGCCTCAAGCCGCGCGGTGTACCGCGCGAACCGGAAAGGGCAACGCAAGGAGCGTCCAATCCGCGGCGATGCCGGCCGAACCCAAAAGGCCACCGCAAACCGGGTCTTCACCGTGCTCCGGGCGGCACTCAATCGCGCCTTCGCGATGGGAAAGGTGCCCGATGATCGGGCATGGCGCCGCGTGAAACCCTACGCGAAAGTCTCTGCGCCTCGCATTCGCTATTTCACGGCGCCCGAAATTCACCGGCTCATTGCGCATGCACCAGACTGGTTTCGTCCGCTGATTCAGGCCGCGCTGCTTACCGGTGGCCGATGGTCGGAGCTTCACAAGATGCGCGTGCGCGACGTCGATCTCGTCTCCGGCACGATCGTATTCCCCGAGACGAAAAGCGGTCGCCCGCGATTTGTCCATCTGAGCGACGAAGGCGTCCAGTTGTTCCAGTCGCTTTGCCTGGGCAAGCCTACGAGCGAACTGGTGTTCCTAAATCAGCATGGCCGGCCGTTCGGCACCTCGCATCAGATCAGGCCGATGAGCGAAACGTGCTCGGCCGCGGGGGTTGAGCCGGCTGGGTTTCACATTCTTCGACATACATATGGCTCGCGCCTCGCGATGGCGGGTGTGCCGATGGCGGTGATCGCAGAAGCGCTCGGTCATGCGGATGAGCGGATAACGCGCCGACACTATGCGCACCTGTGCCCCTCCTACATTCGCGATGCGGTGAGGGCGGGGCTCGGGGAGCTTGGGATTGTGGACCGGGGATCCGTGCTTCGCCTTGTGCGATGAGCGATGCGCACAGGACGGCGACCACTTTCGCCGACTCGACCTTACAGCCATGGTGTTCAAATGGCGCAACGCCGATATCTCGCTCACCTATCTATAAGCAATCATACCGGTTTTGATCATTTTAATATAAGCACACGAAGCACTAATGCGCCACCCTGATAGGCGGCCATAGCGCCCGAGTAGTCGCGCAACCTGACCTGGAACCTATCGCCCATTCGGGCGCAGCCTATTTCCCGCTCGCTTCGCCAAGCCTACGCTAGTTCGCCTGATCGCTGGAGGTCGATCGCTCGTGACTGCCCCTCAAAAAAACGCCCCGGCGCAAGGCCGGGGCGAGAGGGGAGCTTGTTTGCCCGTAAACGGAATTAGAAATTGTAACGAATGCCAAAGCGATAGAGCCGACCCAACGTATCGTAGAGCGCGGGGTTGATATCGACCCCGGTGTTCGTTTGCGGCGATGGCGTGGGATCGCGGTTGAACAGATTGTCCACCTTGAAGAACGTGCTGATCTTCGGGGTGATATTGTACGATCCCGACACGTCGAAATAGAAGGCGCCGGCCATGTCATTGTTGTCGATGGTCGGGTTGTTGTTGGTCGAAACAGGGCACTCGCCTGGATCACAGACGATATATTGATGGCCGAATACCCCGTCTGAAATCCAGCGCTGTTGCAGCGTCAGGCTGTAGCGATCGGTCTGCCATGTTTCGACCGCAAGCACCTTCCAATCCGGTGTGGCGCTGGAATTGACGCCCACCTGCTGCACCGGGATGGCGCCGGGAAGACCCGTGTTCGTGATGAAGTTGCGAATGTTCGTGGCAAGGCCGCGCAAGGTGAAATTGCCCGAGCTGCCGAACGGATGAGTAAATTGATAGCTCGCTTCGATGTCGAACCCATCGGTGAAGATCGACGCGAGATTGAAAGGCTGCACCGTCACGTAATTGTGCGTGTTGGTCGGATCGTCGAGATCGAAGGTGCCGCACAATTGCGTCACGCCCGCCTTACAGTAATTCACCTGATCCTGTGCGGACAACGCCGAGATCGCGTGGCTTAGCTTGATCCGGTAATAGTCGAACGACACGCTGAAACCGGGTAGCCAGCGCGGATGCGACAGCACGATGCCGGCCTCGGTGTTACGTGCGACCTCCGGCCGTAGATTGGGATTGCCGACCGTGTTCTGCGAAATATTGACCGATGTATTGTTAAACGGATCAGTGAAGTTCGGAATGTTGATCGAGATCGGCGCAGCGTAGAGCTCCGAAAGGTTCGGCGCGCGGATATCACGAGACGTTACTGCGCGCAGACGACTGCCGTCGATTGGCGTATCCCAGGAGCCGCCGATCTTCCATGTATAGACGGTGCCCGACGTGCTGTAACGCGTCGCGCGACCGGCGACGTTGAGATTGGCGCTGCCGAGCGGGCTATGGTCTAGCAGCGGAACATTGAGTTCCAGAAAGCTCTCCAACACATGATAGCTACCGCTGCCGTTGTGATAGTTCCCCGCATACCAGTTGTTGCCAGCGTTGCTCAGAATCGGATCAGCGGGATAAGCGTCGCTGTACGGGCTCTCGTCGCTGACACCATTGCCATAGGGATCGCCGACGACGCGGTAGAATTCGCGGCGATACTCCATGCCAGTCGCTACCGAAATCGGGCCGGCCCATAGCGAAAGTGGCGAGCCGGAGAGGTTGGCGCTGACCACATCCTCGGTCTGGCGCGTGTGCTGGAACGGGCCGTTGGCCGGTTCGATATAGGCGAGCGCGGCGGCCGACGGCGCATCGCCGCCAATGATGTTGATCGGCTGGCACCCATTGGCCCGCGCCACCGGATCAGCGCAAACGATCGCACCGTTGAGTTCAATCGCTTGGATTGCGGTGTTGTAGCGCTGATTCAGCGTGATGTTGTGGACATTGATGTCGCTGATATTCTCGCCATGCTC
>JBQCEK010000416.1:0-2709 GCA_051960335.1 Sphingomonas sp. | reverse complement strand
CGCTTCCGCGCCGGTTGGCCCAGCCAGTTCTGCAGGACCTCCAGGGTGCGCCCCTCGCGCCGCTCCCAGCGATTGAAATAAATGCGATTGCCGGGCGTCTGGACGCCAATGACATCGGCAATCGAATATTGATGCCGCGCGACAGCATCGAAAAACCGATATGCCGGGCCGCGCCGCATCAGCCCCATATCAACCGCCCAGTCCGGGAAGATATCCCGGATGATCAAATAGGCGGGGCAGGCGCTCGATCGCTTGATCGCTTTGACGAGCGGCCCATGAAAAATGGATGGAGAGTACCAGATTACGCCATCCCATTTCTCCGTCGCAAGAGGGCTTTTGCGCAAGTTACGCAACATGGCGTGGGGCATAAGCAGCTCGGCCAATGTACGACGCGCGTAACTAATGTCCTTCGTTTTGGGGGATCGTAGTCTAAGAACCTGCACCCCATCCAAGTCTTCGAGCTGCCAAGGGCCGTCGAGGCCATGGGCAGGCAACATGATTGTCAGTTGATGGCCTTGCTTCGCGAACTCACGGGATAAATCACGCAACTGGACCGCCCCGGAGGTCCGAAGCGGCGGGAAGGTATCAGCGATCAGGGCGAGCCGCATCGATGGCCGCTCAATAATCTTTCCATACGGTACGCTTCACATAGTCAGTATAGCTATGGATAATGCGAACCACCTTATCGCTGACGTTGGGCGCACTATAGTCGGCGACCAAGCGAAGAGCTCGGTCGATGCCCCTTGGTTGATTTTCCAGTATCGCGAGCCCCTGGCGCACCCGTTCAACGGAAAGCCCAACCATCATTACCGCTGCCTCCTCCATGCCTTCAGGGCGCTCGTGCGCTTCACGCAAATTAAGGGCGGGGAAGTTCAGTATCGAAGATTCTTCGGTGATAGTACCACTATCCGAAAGAACGGCACAAGAATTCATCTGAAGCTTCACATAGTCAAAAAAACCTAGCGGTTTAAGTAGTTTTACATGGTTATGAAATTTCGTTCCAGTCGCATCCACGCGATTTCGTGTTCGAGGATGGGTGGATACGATCACTGGTAAGTCAAATTCGTCGGCTACAGTATTCAATATTTTACATAATCGTAAAAAGCTCAATTCAGCTTCGATATTCTCCTCGCGATGCGCACTAACCATGAAATACTTTTGGGGCTCGAGACCAAGCCTCTCCAATACGTCCGACGCCTCAATTTTTGGCATATAATGATGTAAAACTTCGTACATCGGGCTGCCGGTCTTGATGACTTGATCAGGTGACAAGCCTTCGCCCAAAAGGTATTCTCGGGCTATCGAACTATAGGTTAGATTCATGTCAGCAACATGGTCCACAATGCGTCGATTTATTTCCTCAGGGACACGCATATCAAAACACCTATTACCAGCCTCCATATGGAATATCGGAATTTGGTGACGCTTGGCTGGGATCACCGAAAGACAGCTATTCGTGTCACCCAACACGAGCATTGCTTCAGGGCGGACTTGCTCGATCACGCGATCTACGGCGGTGATTAAATTTCCAATGGTGTTAGCGACTCCTGTGCTACCTTCGGCGCTATTGAGAAAAAAATCTGGAGAGCGCACGCCCAAGTCTTCAAAAAAAACTTGATTAAGCTCGTAGTCGTAGTTTTGTCCCGTATGAACGATCACATGATCGCAGTATCGATCAAGGGCAGCTAAAACACGGGAGAGGCGAATGATTTCGGGTCGCGTGCCGATAACCGACATGACCTTGAGTTTTTTCATAATCAGACCTTGTTGGAAATCGTGTCTGGGCGATCGCGGTCAAAAACTTCATTGGCCCATAACATCACAATCATTTCGTCATCGCCGACATTGGTAATGTCATGAACCCAGCCGGGGATGGTTTCGATCACCTGGGCAGAAGCGCCAGAGGTTTGAAATTCGACGCGCTCTTCGGTCAGCAAATGACGAAAGCGAAACAGGGCTTTTCCGCGGACAACCAGAAATTTCTCGATTTTTGTGTGGTGATAATGCCCTCCGCGGGTAACACCAGGCGACGCCGTAAGAAAGCTGAACTGGCCACTATCGGCGGTTTTCAACATTTCCACGAAGACCCCTCTCGAGTCTTTATGCTGCGGAATTTCATACGAGAACCGCTCGACCGGCAGCGCGCTGATGTAAGTGGCATACAAGGCGCGCGTTAGGCCGGCACCGACCCGCTCCGCCTCGAGCGTGGTACGACCGCTTTCGAAGGCCTCGATCTGTGCGGCGAGATCCCCGAGCGTCATTGAGTATTCTGGCTGCACCTTCCTGAACATGGCACCTGTTGGCGGATCTGCCAGCGCAGCGATCAGAGCGGCGACCACATCATCCACATAGACCAGTTGAAGGCGCGTTGCCGGCTCATCGATCCGGATCGGCAGGCCGCGCGAGATATTATGACAGAATGTCGCGACAACGGAGTTGTAATTGGGGCGACACCACTTCCCGAATACCCCTGGAAGCCGGAAAATTACGACCGAGCTCTCGATATTATTGGCAAGTGCTTCGACGATACGTTCAGCTGACAGCTTACTTCGCCCATAAGCGTTATCCAGCCCGGCTTGGGTCGACGACGCGAAAATCAACGGCACGCGCCGGCCGGTCATACCGGCCTCCCGTTTGATCGCGCCTCAAATGGCATAGGTCAGACCTAAGTTGACCTTATCAAACGCGTCCTCGTCTTTGTGACGATTT
>JBQCEK010000415.1:0-4243 GCA_051960335.1 Sphingomonas sp. | reverse complement strand
GCGATCGGCCGTGTCCTCGCCGACCGGGACCACGACCGGGAGCGCCATGCAGCGCTCGCCCGCCGACCCGAACGCCGCTCCGGACAGATCGGCGACGACTTGGTCAAGGTCCGCGTCGGGCATGACGATGCCGTGATTCTTGGCCCCGCCGAACGCCTGCACGCGCTTCCCGTTCGCGGTCCCGCGCGAGTAGATGTATTGCGCGATATCGGACGATCCGACGAAGCTGATCCCGGCAATGTCCGGGTGGTCGAGGATCGCGTCGACCATCTCCTTGTCGCCATGGACGACGTTGAGGATGCCGTCGGGCAGGCCCGCATCCTTCATCAGCTCGGCGAGGCGGTTCGGCACGCTCGGGTCGCGCTCGCTCGGCTTGACGATGAAGGCGTTGCCCGCAGCGATCGCCATGCCGAACATCCACATCGGGATCATTGCCGGGAAGTTGAACGGGGTGATCCCCGCCCCGATGCCCAAGGGCTGGCGCATCGAATAGACGTCGATGCCGGGGCCTGCGCCTTGCGTATATTCACCCTTCAGCGCGTGCGGGATGCCGCAGGCGAATTCGATAACGTCCAGCCCGCGCTGCACGTCGCCGCGCGCATCCGCGATCACCTTGCCGTGTTCGGACGACAGCAGTTCGGCGAGTTCGTCCATATTGGCTTCGACCAGCCGCTTATATTCGAACATCACGCGCGCCCGGCGCTGCGGGTTGGTCGCGGCCCAGGCGGGCTGCGCAGCCTTGGCGGCGGCGACCGCCTTGTCGAGATCGGCCTTCGTGCCGAGCGACACCTGCGCCTGCACCTGCCCGGTGTTGGGATCGAACACCTCGTGCGTCCGCGAGGCGCCCCCGCCCGAATGGCCGACGATGTGGTGATCGATGATACGCATGGTCTCTCCTCGGATATACGCCGTTCCCGGGCGCAACGCGCGAAGGCGCGCCGCCGCTCCGAGTCGGCTTTGTAATAAAATTGCTTTTGCCACAAGCGGGCGGTGAAGTCAGGGGGTCGCGCGTCCGATCGGCACGCACAGTGGGCGACCCGCGGCATCGGGGGACACCGCCACGGCGATATCGAAAACCGCGCGCAATCGATCGGCGGTGAGCACCGCGCCGGCGGGGCCGAACGCGGCGACCTGGCCGTCTTTCAGCAAAAGGACGTCATCGGCCGCGCGCCCGGCCTGGACGAGATCGTGGAGCACGATGACGACCCCCATCCCCGCTGCGGCGCGCGCGCGCAGGCGATCCAGAATGTCGATCTGATGCGCGGGATCGAGGCTCGCCAGCGGCTCGTCGGCCAGTAGCCACGCCGGCTCGCCGGCCAGCACGCGCGCCAGCAGCACGCGGGCGCGCTCGCCGCCCGAAAGCTCGGCGATCGGCCGATCGAGCAGCGCGGCAATCTCGGTCGCGGCAATGGCCTCGGCGATGGCGCGGTGATCCTGCGCATCGGGCGCGGCGAACGGCGGGCGATGCGGGCTGCGACCAAGATCGACGATCTGGCGCGCGGCGACGTTCCAGTGAACTGCGGCATCCTGCGGCAGATAGCCGATCAACCGGGCGCGTTCGCGCGGCGCCAGCGCCACAACGTCGCGCTCGCCGAGCCGCACACCGCCATGCGATGCCGGCACCAACGCCGCGATCGCCTTGACCAACGTGCTCTTGCCCGCGCCGTTCGGCCCCAGAATCGCGGTGACTCGTCCCCGCTGCATGGTCGCGCTGACGTCATCGAGCACCGGCCGACCGGCCAGCGAGACGCGCAGCCGCTCGATCCGGAACTCACCCCCACCCCGCTCTAAAGCCACGCCAGCCTCCGCTGTTTGAGCAGCAGCGCCAGGAAAAACGGCGCGCCGATCAGCGCCATCGCCACGCCAAGGCGCACTTCGCTCGCGCCGGGGGCGAGCCGGCACAGGCTATCGGCCGCCAGCACCAGCGCCGCGCCGCCCAGCGCAGAGGGCACCAGCAACGCCGCCGGGCGGTGCCCGAACACCGGCCGCAACAGATGCGGCACGATCAGCCCGACGAAGCCGACTACGCCCGTCACCGCGACGCTGGCGCCGATCGTCAGGCCGGTGCCGGCGACCACCAGCGCCTGCAAGCGCCCGAGCCGCACGCCCATCGATCGCGCCGCCGGCTCGCCCAGCGTCAGCGCGTCGAGCGATCGTCCGGTCAGCAGCAACAATCCGCTCCCCACCACCATGAACGGCAGCGCCGGCAGCACGTCCGCCCAGCCGCGATCGGTGAGCGCGCCCATCAGCCAGTCGATCACTTCGGCGGTTGCATAGGGATCGGGCGCGATCGAGATCAGGAAGGCGGTGATCGCGCCGGCAAGGCTCGCCAGCACGGTCCCCGCCAGGATGAAGCCGACCGCGCTGTCGCTCCGCCACGTCAGTGCGGCGAGCAGCGCCATCGCCCCGCCCGCGCCGAGCATCGCGCAGCCGAACAGCCCCGCCCCGCCGGCGACGCCGAACACGATCGCCGCCACCGCGCCGAGCGCCGCCGACGACGACACGCCGACCACCGCCGGATCGGCCAGCGGGTTCCTGAGATAGCCCTGCAACACCGCGCCAGACAGGCCAAGCACCGCGCCGATCGCCAGCCCCAGCACCGCGCGCGGCAGCCGCAACTGCACGACGATCCACCAGCGAGGATCGGCGGAGAACCACGCCGAAGCGGGCACCCACACCTTGCCCGCCGCAAGCGATAGCCCGAACAGCAGCACGACGAGCAGCGCCAGCGCCGCTAGCTTGGCTGCGCGGCTCACGGCCTCACCTGTCGCCGGATCGCGGCCAACGTGTCCACCGCGGGGCCGATCACCGGGCCGCCGCAGTTCATCAGCCGACGCGGGAACAGCGCGATATGCGTGCGATACTGAAGCACATTGGCGCGCAGAGCCGCCGGCCGATCGGCGAGATCGGGCATCATGATCACATCGGGCGGGCGGTCCATGATCGCTTCGAGCGGCAGGTTGCCGGTGTTGCGCAGGCCATATCCCACCGCGGCATCGCGAAAGCCGGCGCGGCGCATCAGTTCGTCGAGCAGCGTGCCGCCGCCCGACGCTAGGTTGCCCGAGAGGTAAAGCAGCGCCGATGGCCGCACCGTATCGCCCGGCGGGGGCGCAGCCCCGGCCAGCGCCAGCTCGATCCGCCGCACCATCGCCACGCCGCGCGAATGCAGCCCGATCGCATCGGCAAGCTGCATCACCTGGCGCTCGCTCGCCGCGACGCTGGTCGGCGAATCGAGCGTCAGCACCTTCAGCCCGGCGCGCTCATAGGCCTCGCGCGTCGCCATCGGCGTGAAGCTGGAGGTGACGACGAGATCGGGCCGGCGGGCGATCACTTCCTCGGCCGTGCCGGCGGTCGCCTCGAAATGCTTGGCCACATCGGGCGCGATCGAGCTGGCGTCGGGCTCCTTGGAATAATGGCTGATCGCCGCGATCCGATCCCACGGCGCCAGCTCGACCAGCATCGCATCGGCGCACGGATTGGTCGAAACGATCCCGCCGGTGCGCTCCGGCTGCGGCGCACAGGCGCCGAGCAGCAGGAGGGCGACGAAAGTGCTCCCGCGCAAGCGGGAGCCCAGTCTTGCGCCGGGGCGCTGGCCCCCCGCCTTCGCGGGGGAACAGGGCGGTAGTCGTCTTCTCACTCGAAGCGCAGCCTTATGCCGCCATAGGCCGCACGGCCATAGGTGCCGTAGGTCGCGACGGTTTCGTATTTCTCGTCGAACAGATTATCGACGCGGCCGTAGATCGACACATTGTGCGTCACCGGCATTTCGGCGCGGATGCCGGCCAGCGCATAGCCGTCGAGCCGCGTCGTGTTGGCGGCGTTGTCGAAACTGTCGCCGACGATGCTCACCGTGCCGCCGATCGACAGCCCGAAGCCGAACCGGTAATCCGCCGACATGCTCGCGCTCTGCCGCGGCCGCCGCGCGAGATCGTTGCCGAAATCGGCCCCCGGCGTCAGGTTCTCGGTATCGATGAAGCTGTAGCTGCCCTGGATCGTGAAGCCCTCGGTCGGCCGCATCGTCAGCGCAAGCTCGACGCCCTTAGCCCGCGTGCGATCGTAGTTGAAATAGACGAAGGTCAGCGGATCGCCGTCGATCTGGTTATGCGTGTCGCGGTGGAACCAGGTCGCGCTCGCCACCAGCCGGTCGCCGATCAGCCGCTGCTCGACTCCAAAATCATAGCTCTTTGCCGTCTCGGGCTTAAGGTCGGCATTACCGTAGCCCGGTGCGTAAAGCTGATAGAGA
>JBQCEK010000414.1:0-3200 GCA_051960335.1 Sphingomonas sp. | reverse complement strand
TGCATCGACCAGCCCGGATGCCGAAGGCTTTCGGCGATTCCTGATTTCGGCGGCGGGGAAGGCGATCTTCGCGAAATACGGCTTCTCGCCGCTTTGATCCGGCGAGCGTGGGAGAGATGATCCTGTCGCCGGCGGAATGGGAGATCGTCACGCTATCGCTGAAGATCGGCCTGGTCGCCATCGCCGCGACCTTGCCAGTGGCCTTCGCACTTGCCTGGATGCTCGCGCGGGGGCGCTTTCCGGGCAAGATCGTACTCGACGCCATCGTGCATCTGCCGCTGGTCTTGCCGCCGGTGGTGACTGGCTGGCTGTTGCTGATCGCTTTCGGGCCCGAGGGGCCGATCGGGCGCTGGTTGAACGCGTGGTTCGGGATCGGCGTGCTGTTCCGCTGGACCGGCGCCGCGATCGCGGCCGGGGTGATGGCGCTTCCGTTGATGGTGCGCGCGATTCGCCTGTCGATCGAGGCGGTGGATCGGCGGTTGGAAAGCGCCGCGCGGACGCTGGGGGCGGGGCCGTGGCGCGTGTTCTGGAGCGTGACGCTGCCGCTGAGCATGCCCGGTGTGCTCGCGGGCGCCGTGCTCGGCTTCGCCCGATCGATTGGCGAGTTCGGGGCGACGATCACCTTCGTTTCGAACATTCCGGGGCAGACGCGAACGCTGCCGCTGGCGATCTATTCGGCGCTGCAATTGCCCGATGGCAATGCCGAGGTCGTGCGTCTTGCGATCATCTCGGTCGTTCTTGCGCTGGGCGCGCTGATCGCATCGGAGTTGCTGGCGCGTCGCACCGCCCGAGGCATGCATGTCCTTTGACATCGACGTGACCAAGCGGCTGGGCGACGCGCAGATCGCCACGTCATTCGTGGCGGAGGGCGGGCTGACCGTGCTGTTCGGCCCATCGGGAGTCGGAAAGACATCGACGCTCAACATGATTGCCGGCTTGCTTGCGCCGGATTGGGGGCATGTTCGCGTCGATGGCGAGACCTTGTTCGATGCCGCGGCGCGGATTGATCTGCCCGCACAGCGCCGCCGGGTCGGCTATGTCTTTCAGGAGCCGCGCCTGTTCCCCCACAAGCGGGTGCGCGCCAACCTGCATTACGGCCGCCACGCCGCCGCCGATGCGATCGGCTTTGACGATACGATCGAGTTTCTGGGGATCGGGCATTTGCTCGATCGCTGGCCAAGGACGCTCTCTGGCGGTGAGGCGCGGCGCGTGGCGATCGGCCGCGCGCTGCTCGCCAATCCGCGCTTTCTGCTGCTCGACGAGCCGCTGTCCTCGCTCGACCGTGCCCGGCGCGAGGAAGTGATGCGCGCGATCGAGCATATCCGCGATGCGCTGCGCTTACCGGTGCTGATGGTGACGCACGACCCGGAGGAGGCCGAACGGCTGGCGACTCGCGTCGTCCGGCTTTAATCGATCAGTTCGACGGCCATCGCGGTTGCTTCGCCGCCGCCGATGCACAGCGAGGCGAGGCCGCGCTTCGCGTCATTGGCCTGCATCGCGGATAATAGCGTCGCCATGATCCGCGCGCCGCTGGCGCCGATCGGATGGCCAAGCGCGCAGGCGCCGCCGTGGATGTTCAGCCTGTCGTGGCTCAGCCCCAGATCGCGCATCGCGATCATCGCGACGCACGCGAAGGCTTCGTTGACTTCGAACAGGTCGACATCGTTGGTCGACCAGCCGGCGCGTTCCAGCGCCTTCTTCATCGCGAATACCGGCGCCGTCGTGAACTTCGCCGGGGCGTGCGCATGAGCCGCATGGCTGACGATTCGAGCAACCGGCTTGATTCCCAGGCGATCGGCGACCGATTGGCGGGTCATCACCAACGCCGCCGCGCCGTCCGATATCGACGACGCGTTCGCGGCGGTGATCGTTCCCTCCCGCGAGAAGGCGGGCTTGAGCGTCGGAATCTTGGCGACGTCGCCGCGCGCAGGCTGCTCGTCGAGCGTGATCGTCTCGACGCCCTTGCGCGTCTTGATCTCCACGGGGACGATCTCGCGATCGAACCCGCCTGATTTCTGCGCCTTCTGCGCGCGCTCCAGGCTGGCGATGGCGAAATCGTCCTGATCCTTGCGCGTGAACTGATATTCCGCCGCCGTTTCTTCGGCAAAGCTGCCCATCAGCCTGCCCGGTTCATACGCATCCTCGAGCCCGTCGAGATACATGTGGTCGTACAGCCGATCATGGCCGATGCGCGCGCCCGAACGGTGCTTCATCGACAAATACGGCGCGTTCGTCATGCTTTCCATGCCGCCGGCGATCAGCAGATCGACGGATCCGGCCACCAGCGCGTCGGCCGCCATGATCGCTGCCTGCATGCCCGATCCGCACATCTTGTTGATCGTCGATCCCTCGATATGCTGGGGTAGGCCGGCCTTGAGCGCCGCCTGACGCGCCGGCGCCTGGCCGAGCCCGGCGGGCAGCACGCAACCCATGTAGATTCGCTCGATCGCCTCGGCCGCCACGCCCGCGCGATCGACCGCGCCCTTTACCGCCGCCGCGCCGAGCTCGGTCGCGCTGGCGCTGGAAAGGCAGCCTTGGAAACTGCCCATCGGCGTACGCGCATAGGACAGAATGACGACGGGGTCGGCGGACATTTTTGGGCTCTCCAGGCAGGGGTTTGTTGCGGGCGATTTAGGCGCGCGTGGCGGCATTTACAAATTTGCCGCCCGGCCTCGCCGCGGCGGCTAAAGGGTGGATGACGGCGAGCCCGCCCGCGCGTATCCAGCCGTCGATGCACGATGCGATCGTTGAAATCCTGAACTGGCCAGATGCGATGCGCGGGATCGCGGCGGGATTCGCCTGGCCGCTGACGCGGGGAATCGTCGGTGCGATCGCGGGGAGCTTCATCGCGGCGCTGGCGATCCGGTGGCCGCAGGGGCGCTCGATCGTTCAGGGCCGATCCGCCTGCGATTCTTGCGGGCGGACGCTTGGGCCGGCGGAACTGGTGCCGCTGCTCAGCGCCTTGTGGCTGCGCGGCCGTTGTCGATCCTGTGGCGCGCGGATCGATCCGCGGCACTGGCAGATCGAATTGAGCGCCGCGCTTATCGGCATCGTCGCCGGTGTGGCGGTGCCCGGATCGATCGCCCTGGCCGGGGCGGTATTCGGCTGGCTGTTGCTCACGCTGGCCGTGCTGGATGTCACCGCCTTCTGGTTGCCCGACCGGCTGACGCTCACGCTGGCGCTGGCCGGCGTGGCTACAG
>JBQCEK010000413.1:0-4788 GCA_051960335.1 Sphingomonas sp. | reverse complement strand
TGCGCGGCCGGGTGATGGCGCTTCGCATCGGCATCGCGCTCGGCGGCACGCCGATCGGTGCGCCGATCGTCGGGGCGGTCGCGGACCATCTCGGGCCGCGCTGGGCTTTGGGCGTTGGTGCGTTATCCGGCTTCGCTGCGGCATCGGTTGCGGCATACGCGATGATACGCCGATCCCATGAATCTCAGCAGATCGCCGCGATTGAAGGTTGCGCAACAGAAGGATCGACCAACCCCACAATTGGTCGATAGCCTTTGGGACGAGGAGTTGGCCTGAAAGCCACCGGAATGAGGGGCCAATCTTTCATTACGCGGTCAAAAGGACAGATGGCAGCTATCGGAATACGAAGAGCGGCACGGGAATGACCGAAAGGTCGGCGCTTGCCGCCGCAGTGGACAACCTGGCTCCGACCGAAGAGGCAGTGCTGACCCGGGCGCTTCTTGAGGCGCAGAGCGACTGGAGAGCAGGCCTCGCTGCGCTGGCGCCTGTTTATCAATTGCCACGGCTTCGCTCGGAATTGTCGCGTGCGGGGAACAGATCGAATGGGATGTGGGCTCGTTGGTTTCGCTCTGCGTTTGACGGGAAATTGACGGGAGTAGCTGACCATCCGCTAGCGGCTCTCGCCTGCGGCAGAAGGTCCACGGTAACACTTTTTCAATGATTCCTACCTCACTCTCGGTCCCAGAGCCCGGCTTGGGAATTAGCCGACGCCCGCGTTCGCGTAGCCAAGAGACAGAACAATAAGGGTCGCAGCTATGAACCGGTTTGTCGGCGACGTCGTCGCGACTTCATTCTCTGTAAAGCGTGCACAGCTTGGTCGAGGCCAGCGACGGCGGATTATGGCGCTTCTTCGCATGGCGCACCGTGTGCTCGGGATTCGACGCAAGCAGCTGGGGCTCGGGCCGATCAGCCCCGGGAGGCAGTTCGTCGCGGCACCTTATCTAGCCATTCCTGCCGAGAGATCGCACGTGGCGGTGTGGGTACGGCGGATTTCCGTAATGTTGGGCCTGCTATTGGCAAGCTTTTCTACCCCGGCGCTGGCGGGTACCTGTCTGCAACTAGACGCCCAAGGGTCGGGGTCAGCTACCGGAACGGGGGCTGGTGGCACCGTGATCTGCGGCGCCTTCTCGATTGGCATCGGTGGTGGCAGCGGCGCCAATGCCCAGAACATCAGCGTGGCCATCGGCGATGCATCGAACGCTACTGGACAAGACTCTATTGGTGTCGGCCGGCGCGCGAACGCGACGGGGGCTGGGGCAGTCGTGTTCGGTTCCGATGCGGCCGCATCGGGTGAGCAAGGCGTGGCAGTGGGGCGTTATTCCCAGGCTTCAGGCTATGATGCGATCGCCATTGGTCCTGCCGCCTCCTCGGCTGGTAATTCTTCCACCGCTGTAGGCTTGATGGCTTCGGGAAGCGTTGATTACGCCACGGCGATTGGTGATTATGCGGCAGCGAGCGCCTTTGGCGCCACGTCGATGGGCTCGTCTGCTGCGGCCAGCGGCGTGCAGGCGACGGCCTTGGGTAGCAACACTGTTGCGACCGGAGCTGCGTCGATTGCGCTTGGCGCCGACGATTCCGTCGCGGAGGGCGTAGGCGGGGCGGCCACCTCGGCCGCGAACGCCGGCGGAGTCCGCGCCATTGCGATTGGGTCCGGGGCCGTGGCCGCAGGGGATTCGGCTATCGCTCAGGGTGATGGCGCGTCGGCGTCCGGTTTGGCGGCAATCGCCGTGGGTGGCCAAGCCGTCGCCAGCAACGCTTCCGCAGTAGCGGTCGGCTCCAACGCCAGCGCTCTGGGAGCGTCGGGCGTCGCGCTCGGCGATAGCGCCACATCAGGCGCGGTTGGTCTAAACGTCGCGATCGGCGCGGGCGGAACCTCGGCCAATGCCACGACCGCGAGCGAGGGTGCGGTTGCCATCGGCAGCGGTCAGCAGGCCAATGGTGACGGCGCGGTTGCACTCGGCTCCGCCAATACCGCGACCGGGGATGGCTCCGTCGCCATCGGTCGAGTTAGCGGCGCGACGGCGGCGGGCGCATTGGCGATGGGCGACAGCGTCGATGCCACTGGCGATCGCGCGGTCGCACTCGGTTCGACGTCATCGGCGACGGCCGACGCTGCTGTGGCGCTCGGCGACGGCGCGGACGCAAGCGCCGGATCGGCCATCGCGATCGGTCGCATCGCCAACGCGGCAGGTGGATCGGCCATCGCCATGGGCGACAGCGCCAATGCCGTCGCCGACGGCACCATGGCTTTCGGCACCGGCGCACAGGCCAATCTCGAGAATGATGTCGCCTTGGGCACGAGTGCGTCGGCGACCGGCAATGCCAACGGATCGGCGACGGCGATCGGCGCCGGCAACGTCGCGTCTGGCGCAGGCGCGGTCGCGCTCGGCGATCCCAGCACAGCGACCGGCAATGGCGCGGTAGCGCAGGGCCTGAACAGCACGGCGACCGGTGCTGGCACGATCGCGATTGGCAACACGGCCAATGCCGGCGGTGGTGGGCAGGATGTCGGCGTGCCGGGAACGGCGGCGCAAGGCGCCATCTCGATCGGCTATCAAACGCAGGCGGTGGGACAGGGCACGATCGCGCTCGGTAATGTTAGCAGCGCCAACGGCAACAGCAGCATGGCCATTGGCGATAGCGCGAACGCATACACAACTGAATCGCTCGCGATCGGGTTCAATGCCACCGCAGGCACTTCAGGCGGCGGCACCATCCGCAATTACGCGATTGGCAGTCAGGCTTCCGCGACCGGCGGCGATGCCATCGCGCTGGGCGATTACACCGAGGCGTCGGGAGCCCGCGGCTCCGCACTGGGCCTGTTGGCAACCGCCTCGGCCGACAGGAGCACCGCGTTGGGCACAAGCGCCGTTGCCGGAGCGCAGGCGGGCGATGTGGCGCTGGGCAGCAGTTCGGTGACCTCGGCGGTAGTCGCGACCACCGGCGCTACGATCAGGGGCACCGCCTATACTTTTGCAGGCGCGGCTCCCACCTCGACCGTCAGCGTCGGCGGGGTCGGGACGGAGCGCACCGTCACCAATGTCGCCGCGGGCCGCGTCAGCGGCAGCTCCACCGACGCTGTCAACGGTTCCCAGCTGTTCGCCACCAATCAGGCGATCGACAGCCTCGCAACGAGTATTTCGGGCACCGCGCCCCATTATTTCAGCGTCAACGATGGCGGCTTCAACGGAGCGAATTATAGCAACGACGGCGCAACTGGCGGCCGCGCCATCGCGATTGGCATCGGCACGACAGCAGCAGGACTCGATTCGATAGCGCAAGGCACGGGCGCCACGGTGGGCGACCAGAATGCCATTGCCGTCGGGTTCCAGGCGGACGCGGCTGCGCTCAATTCTCTTTACCTTGGCGCCCGGACCGCACCGGGAACGGGTGCCACGGGACAAAGCGCAATCGCCATCGGCACCGACGTGACGGCATCGCAGGATGACACCATCGCCATCGGACGCCAAAGCGATGCGTCGGGCGAGTTTGCTAATGCGATCGGGACAAGCGCCAATGCCGCCGGGACAAGCGCCGTTGCGCTCGGGCCGACGGCCAATGCATCGGCCGACTTTGCGTTGGCGCTGGGCAACGGGGCGGGATCGAGCGGAGTCGGCGCGATCGCCGCAGGGTCCGGCGCGCAGAGCACCGCCGCCGCCGCCGTGGCGGTCGGCAACGCAGCTTCGGCGACCGCCGCCCAGGCGACCGCGCTCGGTCGCGGCGCTGCCGCCAGAGGCATCAGTTCGACGGCGATCGGCGACCAGGCCAATGCCAGCGGGGACGATG
This sequence comes from Sphingomonas sp., assembly GCA_051960335.1. Lineage (GTDB taxonomy): Bacteria > Pseudomonadota > Alphaproteobacteria > Sphingomonadales > Sphingomonadaceae > Sphingomonas. The sequence continues at coordinate 1,002 of JBQCEK010000413.1, read as the reverse complement.
CGATCGCCATGGGGACCGCCGCGGTCGCCGATGCGGCGGATGCCGTCGCCATCGGAAACACCGCGACGGCGACGGGTGGCAAAGCGGTCTCGATCGGCTCGGGCAATGTCGCAAGCGGAGACGGCGCGGTCTCGATCGGCGACCCGAACTATGCCAGCGGCACCGGCGCGGTGGCGATGGGCGCCAACAACATCGCCAACAGCGACGGCACCGCGAGCGCTTCGGCTACTAATGCCGTCAATGGCGTGGTGGCGCTGGGCAATGGCAACGTCGCGATCGGCCAGGGCTCAGTGGCGCTGGGCAATACCAGCAGCGCGCTGGCCGCCGGTGCATTGGCGTTCGGCAACACTGCTGTCGCCAACAATGCCGGCGACGTGGCGCTCGGCTCCGGTTCGGTCACCTCGGCTGCGGTGCCAACAGCGAGCACCGTTATTGGCGGCACGACCTATGCCTTCGCGGGAGCAACACCGACCAGCGCCGTCTCGGTGGGCGCCGGCGGCGCGGAACGACAGATCCAGAACGTCGCGGCGGGGCAGCTCAACGCTGGATCGACCGACGCGGTCAACGGCTCGCAGCTTTATGCGACCAACCAGCAGGTCAACCAGAACACCAGCGACATCGCGGGCAACACCACGGTGATCACCAATCTTGGTACTCAGTCGACCATCAACACGACCAACATCACGGCGCTGCAGCAGGATGCATTGCAGTGGAATCCCGGGCTCGGCGCCTATGACGCGAGCCACGGAGCCGGATCGCCGCAGAAGATCACCAATATCGCGGTCGGCAATCTTTCGGCGGGTTCCACCGACGCGATCAACGGTTCGCAGCTCTATGCGACCAATCAGGCGATCACCACCTTGGGCGACACGGTTGCTGCCGATGCGACCCACTACGTGAGTATGAACGACGGTGGTATCGTCCGGGGTAATTACAACAACGACGGCGCGACGGGTTTAAATTCTCTCGCCATTGGCCCCGACGCGGTGTCTGGTTCAAGGA
>JBQCEK010000412.1:0-15376 GCA_051960335.1 Sphingomonas sp. | reverse complement strand
GATTGGCACAGCTGCGTCCACGGCTGGTGGCAGGTGCTGACGCTGGCGCGGTTGTTCCCCGACCTTCCGGAGGCCGCCGAAATCCGCGTTCGCGCCGATGCGATGCTGACGCCCGAACTGGTGGCGGCGGAGTGCGCCTATCTCGAGCGGCCTTACGCCGCGGGGTTCGAGAGACCTTATGGCTGGGCGTGGTTGCTCGCGCTTCATGGCGAGGCGACGCGTCACGACGCCGGCTGGGGCGCGGCGCTGGCGCCGCTGGCCGAGGCTTTCGCGAGGCGCTTTCGAGAGTTCCTGCCCAAGCTGACCTATCCGATCCGCACCGGCACGCACGCCAACATCGCCTTCGCCCTGGCGCTCGCGCATGATTGGGCCATGCCGCGCGACGCAGCGTTGGCCGAATCGATCGATGCGCGGGGGCGGGCATGGTTCAGCGAGGATAGGGCCTGCCAGGCCTGGGAACCGGGCGGGGACGAATTCCTGTCGCCGGCGCTGGCCGAAGCCTCGCTGATGAGCCGTTTGCTCGATCGCGCGACCTTCACGCGCTGGTTCGCCGCCTTTCTGCCCGACGCGGTGGAGCAGCGTCCCAAGACGTTGTTCAACCCGGCGACGGTGTCCGATCGGAGCGATGGCAAGATCGCGCATCTCGATGGTCTCAACCTCAGCCGGGCCTGGTGCTGGCGGACGATCGCGGCGGCCCTGGGCGATGGCCATGCCATCAGCCGCGTGGCTCGAGACGCCGCTCAACGCCACATCGACGCCAGCCTGCCGCACATCGCCGACGATTATATGGGGACGCACTGGCTCGCGAGTTTCGCCTTGCTGGCTCTCGTTGCCGGCTGATCTGATCGGTCGCGGTTTAGATCGTGTTCCGATGGAACGAGGCAACGGACGATCCGTTCATTAGGAAAGCTGCTTTTTCTAAGAGCATTTTAAGGGCGTGGTGCGTCGTCGGCCGCTGGGGATGGCGCTCCGGCGTCCGGGCACTGCGAGTGCGATCTGAAAGGACGACGATGGCAAACAGAAGCGCCGATACCGTGGTCGTTATCACCGGTGCCTCCGCCGGTGTCGGGCGCGCCATCGCCCGCCGCTTCGCTGCAGACGGCGCGAGGATAGGTCTGATCGCGCGCGGCATGGACGGCCTCACTGCTGCCGCGCGCGAGGTAGAAGATGCGGGAAGCGAGGCGCTGGTGGTTCCGTGCGACGTCGCCGATCATGCGGCGGTGGAAGCAGCCGCGCGGAAAATAGAGGAGAAATTCGGGTCCATCGATATCTGGATCAATGTCGCCTTTGCTGGTGTGCTTGCACGCTTCACCGATATCGATCCCGACGATTACAAACGCGTTACCGACGTGACCTATCTTGGCCAGGTTAACGGCACGCGCGCTGCGTTGAAGCGTATGATGCCGCGCAACAAGGGCTCGATCGTGCTGATCGGTTCAGCGCTCGCCTATCGCGGGATCCCGCTGCAATCGGCTTATTGTGGCGCCAAGCATGCCATCCAGGGATTTCACGATTCGATCCGGGCGGAGCTGTTCCACGCCCGCAGCAAGGTCCACGTTTCGATGGTTCAACTGCCCGGGGTGAACACGCCGCAATTCGATTGGATCAAGACGGATATGCCCAGGCAACCGAAGCCGGCGAGTCCTCCGTACCAACCAGAAATAATTGCAAAGGCGGTTCATTGGGCGGCGCATCACCGCCGCAAGCAGATCATGGTCGGCTTCCCGACAATGCAGAGCGATCTGGGGCGATCGCATCGCATCGTCGTTGCTCGATCGCTATCTTGGCATGACCGGATTTCGTGGTCAGCAGGGCAAAGAGCTGGTTTCGCCGGCTCGCAAGAACAATCTGTGGGAGCCACTCCCGGGCGATCACGGCGCGCACGGCCGTTTCGATTCGACCGCGCGGACAAGGAGTCCGCAGCTGGCGCTGTCGCTTCATCGTGGCTGGGTCGCCGCCGGCGCGGTCGCCGCTTTGGGACTAGGCGCATGGCTGCTCGGTCGGCGTGAAGCATAGCATGACCAAGGATTGGCGGCCCGATCGAATCGGTGCCCACGCGCTCATTTCCGATGGCGAGACGGCCGCGCTGATTTACGAGGATGCGACGATCGACTGGCTGTGCATGCCGCGCTTCGACAGCCAGGCATGCCTGGCCGCGTTGTTGGGGGATGGCGACAATGGCGGCTGGTGGCTTCAGCCTGCCGGCAAGACGATCGGGCGAAGCCGCCGCTACATCGATGATACGATGATCCTCGAGACCATCGTCACGACCGAAGACGGCGAGGTCGCGATCCTGGATTTCATGCCGGTCGAGCGTCAGCAGGCGCCCGATATTGTGCGCATCGTCGAGGGGCGGCGCGGCTGCGTGGAGATGGTCTCGCGCCTGGCGCTGCGGTTTGACAACGGCCGCACGCACCCGATGGTGCAGTGCCATTCGAGCGCGGGAACGGTGGCGATTGCCGGGCCGAACGCGGTTGCCCTCCGCTTCGACGCGCCGATCGAGCATGATGAAAGCGCCTTCCACAGCCAATTTTCGGTAAGCGAAGGCGAGCGCCGCGCCCTGACGATGACGTGGTTCGCGAGCTATGACGACGTGCCCGATCCGGTCGATCCGGCCAAGGCGTTGAACCAGGCAAGCGCCTATTGGCGCGATTGGGCCGGGAAGACCGACTATCGCGGCGTTGCGGCCGCAGCCGTTCAGCGCTCGCTTTTGACGTTGAAGGCGCTTGTCCATGCGCAAACCGGCGGGATGGTGGCTGCCGTCACCACGTCGTTGCCCGAGCGGCCGGGCGGAGCGCGCAACTGGGATTACCGTTATTGCTGGCTGCGCGATGCTGCCTTCACGCTGATCGGCTTCATCCATACCGGGCACTGCGAAGAAGCGCGCGCCTGGATCGGCTGGCTGCGGCGAGCTCTCGCCGGCGCGCCGACCGACGTTCAGCCGTTCTACGGGATCGACGGCAACCGTCATTCGCTGGAATGGGAAGCGGATTGGCTGCGGGGATTCGGCGATGCGCTGCCGGTGCGCTTCGGCAATGGGGCGGTCGATCAATGCCAGCTCGATATCTATGGTGAGGTGATCGACGCGCTGTGGCTCGCGCGGCGCCACGGCGTGGACGATCAAGGCGATGATCTCATCGTGCTGCTGGCGCGCAAGCTCGAGACGATTTGGCGACAGCCCGATGCCGGCATTTGGGAAAGCCGCGGCGAGCCAAGACACCACGTCTATTCGAAGGCGATGTGCTGGGTCGCGTTCGATCGCACCGCCAGATTGATCGAGGAAAATCGGCCCGCCGAAGCGCAGCGCTGGCGCGATCTGGCCGAGGAAGTGCGCAGCGAGGTGCTGGAAGACGGCTATGATCGAAAGCGCGGGGCGTTTACCCGCTCCTACCGGGACCCGGCGCTCGACGCGGCGGTGTTGCGACTGTCGATCGTCGGCTTCATCGTGGCGGATGATGAGCGGATGGTCTCCACGGTCAAGGCGATCGAGGAGGAACTGTGCCGCGACGGCCTGGTCTATCGCTATGCGACCGACGACACCGATGACGGTGTTGGCGGCGAGGAGGGCGCCTTCCTCGCCGTCGCCTGCTGGCTGGCGGACGTTTACGCGATGCAGGGACGGATGGATGATGCGCAAAGGCTGTTCGACACCGTCCTCGCCGCGGGCAACGACCTAGGCCTGCTGAGCGAGCAGCGCTGGCCGCGCGATGGCCGCGCGATGGGCAATTTTCCGCAGGCGCTGTCGCACGTCGCGATCGTCAACACCGCGCTCGCCTTGTCGGCGGGCGGCAAGCCGCCGCGCTTGCCGGCTTGGTGATCCTAAGCGGCGGTGGGATCAGCCCAATACGTCCGCGCCCTTCTAGAAATCCTTCGATAGTTTCAGCGTCAGCCGTCCGTCGCGTTCGCCGGACGAGGTGCGCATGCCGATCTCCAGATCGACCACCCAGCGGGACAGCGTGTAGAGCCCGCCGCCGAAGGCGACTTCATACTGGTCGCGGTTCCAGCCTTCGGTGCGGATGCCGTAGAAAGCGTCCCCGGTGATATCCGCGTAATCGAGCATCTGGATGCTCGAATCCTGGAATTCGTGCGACCATTCCAGGCGGACGCGGGGACGGAAGCTGCCGATCTCCAGCGGCTCGTTGAGCTCGAACCGGCCCCCAAGCACGCCGGTCAGCGAATTGACGTCGCGCTGGTCGAACCGCAGGTCCATCAGGCCCGCGCCGTGCTCCGCATAGGCGCCGAGCGTGCCGTCGAGCCACTCGCCGCGGCCGTAGAGCGACCAGCGCACGCCGCCGTCGGTGCGATCGACGCCGGTCGAGGCCGCGCCGAACCACATGGTGCCGCCTCTCGATCCCAGCGCCAGCGCGCTGCCGATCGCGCGCCGTGTCTTGAAATCGAGATTGCCGTATCCCGTCACCACGTCGACGAACATGCCGGTGATCGGCGTGACGCTGCCATAGGCGGCGAGAACCTGGCTGTCACCGTGCACCGATGCCGCCTGGCCGCCGATCTTGCTGTCGTCGAAGCCGATTCCGCCACCAAGGCCGACGCTCGCCGCTTCGGAGAGCTTGATGTCCGCGCCGGCGCTCAATCCGCCCGTGGTGAGGCTGATCTTGTCGCGATCGGTGGTCTGATCGCGCGTGCCGATCTCGATCTGGCCGCCGGACCATATCGCCACCGATCCGATCGGGCGATCGCCGCCGTCATCGCTCATCGCCGATTTAACGGGGCCGGGGGAGCGCTTCGATCCCGCGCCGGCCATGCCAGGCCCCGGAACGCCCCGCGCGCGATCGCTGACGTCCTGCATCTCGCGTCGACCGGCAGCAGAATAATCGGGTCCGCCTGCGCGGTTCATGTCCATCAGGCCAAGCGATATGCCCATGTGCGGCCGCGCGCTGCCGCCGCCATTGTGAAGCTGCTCGGCGCGCTGAAGGAAATTGTTGCTTTGCGCCTGGGCGAATAGTCGTGTCGATTCCGCCTGAGCGTCGCTCAGGGCCCGGACGCTTGGATCGAGCGAGGGATCGGGGCGCGCGGTGACGGCGATCGTCACGGTCGCCGGGGCCGATGCGCCGAACTGGTTCGACAGCGTGTAAACGACCACGATCGTGCCGCTGAAGTGCGCGGCCGGCCTCACGTCCAGACGGTAGCCGTGCCCGCTCGTGCTGCCGCTTTCGACGACCGTCGCCGTGGCGTCCGCGGCGGGCGAGATGCTGACGATCGCCGCGCCCGTGAACGGCCCCTCGGTCGCGCCTTCGGTCAGGTCGATCGAAACCGTCTGGTTGTCGGTCGCGCTGGCCACCTTGGCGATAGCGGTCGGCACGGCACCGATCACCTTGATGGTCACGGCCGCCGGCGCTGACCGGCCGCCGGGCCCGACGGCGACGAAGCTGAAGCTGTCGGTACCGGCAAATCCCGCAGCCGGCGTATAGGTGGCGATCGTCGCCGCGCCGCCCGACGCGCCGTGAAGCGTCACGGCTCCGTGCGCCGGCTGCCCGGCGAGTTCGATGCTGGTGTAGTCTCCCGTGACGAGGCTGGCGAGATCGATATCGACCGAGTTCTGGCCCTGGGCCGATGCCGCAACCGTTCCGCTGCCCGATTGGGTCACGGGCGCCGGCGGAGTCGCTACCGTCAGGCTGACGGTAGCGGCCGGCGAAGTGCCGCCGGGGCCAGTCGCCGTGAAGGTGAAGCTGTCCGAGCCGAAATAGCCGGCCGTCGGGATATAGGTCGCCACGTCGCCGCTGATCGTCACGCTGCCGTGGGCGGGCGCGGCGCCGACGGCGAGGCTGGTGTGCAATCCGGTGACCGAGCCGGCAAGATCGATCGCGGTGCCGGGGCTGTCATAAGGGACGGCCACCCCGCTCTTGCCGGTGACGGTCGGCGCGGGGGGCGTCGCGATCGTCAGGCTGACGGTGGCGGCGGGGGAGGTGCCGCCCGGTCCGGTGGCGGTGAAGGTGAAGCTGTCCGCGCCGAAATAGCCGGCGGCGGGCGTGTAGGTGGCGACATCGCCGCTGATCGTCACCGAGCCATGCGCTGGCGCGGTGGCGACGGCGATAGCGGTGTGGACGCCGCTGATCGACCCGGAGAGGTCGATCGCCGTGCCCGTACTGCCGTACGGCACGGCCACGCCCGTCTTATTGGTGACGCTGGGCGCTGGCGGGATGGCGACCGTCAGGCTGACCGTTGCCGATGCCGAGGTGCCGCCGGGGCCGGTTGCGGTGTAGGTGAAGCTGTCGGCGCCGAAATAGCCGGTCGCGGGAACATAGGTCACCGTGTCGCCCGATACGCTCAGCGAGCCATGCGCCGGCGCCGTGACGGCGATGCTGGTGTGGACGCCGGTGATCGATCCGCTGAGATCGATCGCGGTGCCGCTGGTGTTGAAGGCGACGGTGACGCCGCTGCGGTTCGCCACGGTGGGAGCCGCGGGCGCGGCGACGGTGAGGCTCACCGTGCCGGGAGCCGAAGCGCCGCCGGGGCCTGTTGCGGTGTAGGTGAAGCTGTCCGCACCGTAATAGCCCGCCGCGGGCGTGTAGGTGACGACATCCCCCGCCACGCTCGTCGTGCCGTGCGCCGGCGCGGTGACGACCGCGATGCTGATGTGGACGCCGGTGATGGCCGTCGAGAGGTCGATCGCCGTACCGGGCGAATCATAGGCGACGGAGACGCCGGCGCGATTGCCCGCGACCGGCGCGGCCGGCGTAGCGACGGTTAGGGTGACAGCCGCTGGTGCGGAGGTGCCGCCAGGGCCCGTTGCGGTGTAGGTGAAGCTGTCCGTGCCGAAATAGCCCGCCGCGGGCGTGTAGGTGACGACATCGCCCGCGACGCTGGTCGTGCCGTGCGCCGGCGCAGTGGCGACGGCGATGCTGGTATGGACACCGCTGATCGATGCGGCGAGGTCGATCGCCGTGCCGTTGCTCCCGAAGGGCACCGAAACGCCGCTGCGCGCGGCAACAGTCGGCGCGGCGGGCGTGGCGACGGTGAGGCTGATCGTCGCCGGCGCGGACGTGCCGCCGGGGCCGGTGGCGGTGTAGGTGAAACTGTCCGCCCCGTAATAGCCGGCCGCGGGGGTGTAGGTGATGATGTCACCGGCGACGCTGGTCGTGCCGTGCGCTGGTCCGCTCGCCACGGCGATGCTGCCGTGCACGCCGCTGATCGCCGCGCTCGTATCGATCGCGGTGCCGCTGCTGCCGTACGGTACGGCGACGCCATTGATATTGGCGACCGAAGGCGCCGCTGGAGACCCGACGACGATGCCGACGGTGGCCGGTGCGGACGTGCCGCCGGGGCCGGTCGCGGTGTAGGTAAAGCTGTCCGCGCCGTAATAGCCGGCGCTCGGCGTGTAGGTGACGACATCGCCCGCCACGCTCGTCGTGCCGTGCGCCGGCGCGGAGCCGATCGCGATACTGGTGTGAACGCCCGTGATCGATCCGGCGAGGTCGATCGGCGTGCCGGCGCTGTTGTAATTGACGCCGACGCCCGGCTTGTCCGCCGCCACCGGCGCGGCGGGGGTCGCGATCGTCAGGCTGACGGTCGCGACGTTGGACGTGCCGCCCGGCCCGGTGGCGGTATAGGTGAAGCTGTCCGACCCGAAATAACCGGTGGCGGGCGTATAGGTGACGACATCGCCGGCGATGCTGGTTGTCCCATGCGACGGCGCGGTGCCGATCGCGATGCTGGTGTGCGGCCCGCCGCCGATCGACCCCCACAGGTCGATCGGCGTGCCCGTGCTGTCATAGGCGATGCCAATACCCGGCTTGTCTGCGGCGATCGGCTTGTCGATGAAGCTATAGGTCGTCCCGCCGGTGCTGGTCTGCCCGTTGACGGTCACCGATACGGTGACCGGGCCTGATCCGGTGGCGGGGGTGGTGACCGTAAGCGATGTCGCGCTGGCTGCCGTGACCGTGCCGACGGCGCTGCCGAAATGCACGGTGTTGTTGGCCGGTGTCGCGCTGAATCCGGCGCCGGTGATCGTCACCACCTGTCCGGCGGGACCGGCGTTGGGCGAAACCGCCGTGACCGATGGCACGATCGCCACCGCGTTGCTCGTTGCGCCGGGCGTCGTCGGATAGCCCGAGGGCGTGAACCCGCTGAGCGTGAAGCCGGCCGCGGTGCCGGCGGAGGAGCCGGCATAGCCGATCGTGATCGTGCAGCCACCGGCGGGCACGGCGATGTTGCTGAATTGCACCGTCGCGGTGCTCGGCACGCTGGCGCCAAAGCCGGCGCACGTTCCTCCGGGCGCACCGGCGATCCGGCTGAGCACGCTGGTGTCGGCGGTCAGCAGCGTATCGAACGCCGGGGAAACCGTCGCATTGGAATTGGTGAAACTGATGGTCAGCGTTCCCGACGATCCGGCGGCCAGATTTGCCGGCGAAAAAGCGATCGACGTGCCGATCGCGCTCGCCGCATTGACGGTGAAGCTCTGCTGCACTTGCGGGGCGGCGTTCCAGTTGGAATCGCCGGCCTGATCGGCGTCGATCCGGCAGGTGCCGGCGCCGGTGAACGTCACCGTGCTTCCGGCGAGCGCGCAGCCCGTGCTCGCGCTGTCCAGCGAGAAGGTCACCGCCAGGTGCGAGGTCGCGGTCGCGCTGATCGTATAGGAGGCGCCGCCGGCCGTCGCCGCCGATGGCGCGGTGGAGGTGAAGCCGATCGTCTGGTCGCCCTTGGCGATCGTGCCGGAAACCATCGCGCCCGTGGCAGTGGCGGGAATGCCCTGGCTGTCGCTCGCGCCAATGGCATAGCTGAACGCGCCCGCCGACGTCGGCGTGCCCGATACCGTGCCGGTCGATGGATCGAGCGTCGTCCCGGCCGGCAGTGAGCCAGAGGCAAGGCTGTAGGCATAAGGCGCTGTGCCGCCCGACGCCGGGTTGCCCTGGCTGTAGCTCGCGCCGACGGTAGCGCCCGAGGCTGCGCCCGCCGTCACCACCAGCGCCGCCGGCGTAACGGTGAAGCTGCGTGATACGGTGGGTGCGGCGGTGTAGCTGCTGTTGCCGGCCTGATTGGCGTCGATCGAGCAGGCGCCCGGCTGGAGCAGTGTCAACGTCGTCCCCGAAACCGTGCAGACGCTGGTCGTGGTGGACGAAAAGCTTACCGTGAGACCCGAGCTTGCGGTCGCGGACAGCGTCAGCGGCGATGCCGAAAGCGAGGCGTCCGGCAGGACGGCGAAGATGATCGTCTGCGATCCCTGCGCCACCGTCAGCGTCACCGTGGCGGGGGCCGAGGTTCCGCCGGCGCCGGTTGCTGTGTAGGTGAAACTGTCCGGGCCGGCATAGGCCGCGCCGGGGGTATAAGTGACGACATCGCCGGCGATGCTGGTGCTGCCGTGCGCGGGCGCGGTGACGACCGCGATGCTGGTGTGGCTGCCGGTGATCGAGCCCGACAGGTCGATCGGCGTGGCGGTGTTGAACGCGACCGGGACATTGCTGAGGTTCGCTGCCGTCGGCGCGACGACATAGGTATATTGGTCGGCCGCCGTAAACGCGCTGGCGCCCCCGGCCGTCGTCACCTGAATGTCAATCGTCCCGGTGCCGGCCGGCGCGGTCGCGGTAATCTGCGTTGCGCTGTTGACCGTGAAACCGGTCGCCGGAGTGGCGCCGAACGCAACTCCCGTCGCGCCGGTGAAATTGGTGCCGGTGACGACCACCGTCGTGCCGCCGGCAAGCGGACCGGCGGTCGGCGAAATCGATGTTACGGTCGGCCGCTGCAGAACGATGGTGGAATCGGCCGCCGACGGCGCATTCGTGCCCCCGCCGCCCGATAGCGCGACCGAGGGGAGCAGCGGGCTCGTCGCATTGGCGGCGAAGGCGGCGTTGAGCGTGATCGTGGGCCCGACACCAGGGCCGAAGCTGCCGGTTCGCGTGCAGGTGCCGGTCTGGCCGGAGCCCGAGCAGGTCCAGCCGGTGCCGCTTGCGCTCGTATAAGTCATGCCGCTCGGCAGCGTGAAATTGGACGTCAGCAGGGCCGTCGTGGTCGCGCTGCCACTCGCCGAGGGCGTGATGGTATAAGCGAGCGATCCGCCCTGCGCGGCATTGCCGCTGTGCGTCATGGAGACGCCGAGGATCGCGCCCGCCGAACAGCTCAGGTTGATCGTGACGCTGCTGTTGTTGGCCGATGGTTTCGGCGTGTTGGTGGTGAAATAGTCGGTATTGGCCAGGCCGACCTGGAAATAGTCGCCGGCACTGGTGCCGGAGAAGGTGAAGCTGCCCGATCCTGTTGTCGCCGTCGTGTCTATAACGGAACTTGGGGCGTAGCTGGCGGCGCCGCCTTGCGTCCACACGATGTAGAGGTATGCGCCCTTGGTATTGCCCGACCAGGAATAAGTGACCGTCTCGCCATTGGCGAGCGGTTGACTGCCTGGGTCGGTGAATTTGTCCGTGCCGTTGCCGGCGCCGTCCACCGTGAAGGTGCCGCCGAGCGCATTGATGGCGGTGCAGCCCGCCGATTCCGCCCAGGCGCTGGTCGGCGCCAGGACGAGCAGCGCCAGGAGGATAGTGCGCAGCGCGGACCAGACTGCACGGCTGATGTGGACCGGGGTCGGGCGCCGCGAGTCGCGGTATCGCCTCGCGGAATCGCAGCGATGATCAGCGTCGATCTTCCGCACGCCGCCGAAGCGGAACGTGGCCCCCAGCCCCCTCGCCATCTTATACTTCCCCCTACGCCACAAGGCGTTAGCGGCAATCAGCTATCACAGTTCAGCCGGGCGCGCCAATGGAATTGGCCAATAATGGGCGATGCATCCGAACCGGATCAACACGATCTGTAGTTAACGCAAAGAAAACTACATCCAATCTGAATGCATGAATTTCCAAAATGGAAGTGATTTTTCATGAACAGCCGGCGGCGGGATTGCCAATCATGCAATATTGAGTGATCAGAGCGAGGCGACTTATCTCGCTGTGTATATGCGCGGACATTTCCATTATCTAATCGGGGAGGGTTGTAATGAGCGAGCCGTTTGTTGGGCAAATCATGCAGGTCGGATTCAACTTTGCGCCGACTGGCTGGGCATCGTGCAACGGGCAGATCATGAGCATCGCGCAGAACAACGCGCTCTTCGCGCTGATCGGCACGACCTTTGGTGGCAACGGTACGACCACCTTCGGCCTGCCGAACGCTGCGGGCCGCTCGTTTCTGGGCCTCGGCCAGAGCAGCGCCAGCGGGCAGAATTACGTCTGGGGCCAGATCGCCGGCACCGAGACGGAAACGCTGACGGTCGCAAACATGCCTGCGCACAATCATCCGGCGACCTTCGCCGGCCAGGCCGGCAATACCTCCGCCACCGGATCGATCCAGGCGGTCACGGGCGCCACCAACCAGACGAATACGCCGGCGGATGGCTCCTTGCTCGCCAATTGCGCCAATTCGGGGCCGAACCCGGTGAAGGTCTATGCGCCTTCCGGCACGACCGGCGCGATGGTCAATCTGGGCGGGGTCCAGATCGCCGGCGGCAGCTTCACGCCGCAGGGCGCGGTCACGGTGGGGATCGCCGGTAGCACGCTGCCGTTCTCGATCATGAACCCGTATCTTGCGGTGCAGACCAACATCGCGCTGGTCGGGATTTTCCCCACGCGCCCCTGATTGCAGGGACTACGGGGTAACCGGCTCCGCCGCGGAGCAGGGACTACGGGGTAACCGGCTCCGCCGCGGGCGCTGCGGAGCCGGATCGGCAACCAGCCTGATGGCGCGCTCAGGAAAAGACCGCCTCGTAGCGGCGGCGGTCCGGTGCGGGCTGCACCTGGGTGATGCAGATCGCGTGGGGGCCGCCCTTGCCGCAATCGATCTCATAGGTGCCGTCGATCAGATAGGTGTCGAGCGGCGATTCGAAGAACAGCGAGAACGGCGTGCGCACGTCGAACCCCAGCAGCGCATCGCGACGCCGCACATGGCTGAGCGTGAGCTCGATAGGTTCGGGAATCGTGCCGACGCGCACCTTGCGCCCGACCCACGGTTCGAAATCCTCGGGCGTAAGCAGCGACACGTTATTTCCTTCGATGGACCGGATCGCCGCTCCGGCCTTGCCGATGCCATCCTGCCAAGTCATCGGTGGCGCGTGAAGCCCGTTCGCCCCATTGCGGAGCGATGGCTGCTGGAACGGCAAGGATGAAGCACATCGATCTTCCGCCCTTTCCGCGACCGCGATCGCTGCCCGCCTTGTCGGCCGCGCTCGTCGCGCTGGATGTCGCGCTGGTCCCAGCGACCCTCGCGGATGTCCCCCTGCTGGCGTCGCTGTACGCGGCGTCGCGTATGCCGGCACTGTTATCGGCGCCTCGGACCATCGAGCAAAAGCGCGCCTTCCTCGACGATCAGTTCGCGCTTCAGCACGTGCATTATCTGAAGGTGCATCGGAAGGGCGATTACTGCCTGATCGTGCAGAGCGGTGCGCCGGTCGGCCGCTTCCTGTTCGATCGCAGTGCGCGCGACTGGGTGGTGATCGATATCCTGCTGGCGACGTCGACGCAGGGCAGGGGGCTTGGCAGCGCGCTGATCGGCTGGTTCCAGGAAGCGGCAAGAAGCGCGGGGGCGAACGGCGTGCGGTTGAGCGTCGGCTATGACAATCCCCGCGCGCAGGCGCTTTATCACCGGCTCGGCTTCGTCGATGATGGCGACATCGGCGGCACTCATAAAAGGATGCGGTGGCACGGCTGATCGGCGGCGCGTGCTGCGGGCATCGTTCGCAACAGCAACATAACGCTTGATCGTCGTAACGATGTATCATACCCGAGCGCGTTCACGGAGCGATAGCGGGAAGGGGCGGCGAAAAGCCGCCGTCACGATTGGATGAGCATGGGGTTTCGCACATCGGCGGCAGGACGCATTGGCGCCGCGGTGCGGGCTGCGCGCTGGCCGGCCGCGCGCGTGCTCGGTCGCCAGGGCCATCCGCTCGCGCGCCGTCTGGCGGTGGCCGTCAACGCGTTCCTGCTGGCCTCACTGATCGCCTTCCTGTGGCAGGGCTTCGCCACGGGAACGCATCTGGATTTCGCCCCCAGCACCTTTGCGGCAGCGAGCAGCGATAGCGTCTCGACGAGTCGAGTGACGCATCCGATGGTGCCGGGCGAGCGCCCGTTCGATTGCCCGACCTGTCGTGACGCCTCGATCGCCGGGCATTTTCTCTCCCCGGCCGATTTCGTCTTTCTGACGGTGCTGGCAGCGGCCCCGTGGCTGGCCGCTGTCGCGATCCTGCTGCCCAGTCTCGCGCAGCGGTCGCACATCTGGCGCAGCCGCGCGCCGCCCGCGGCGGCCTGACACCCCATTATCGATTATCGGTCGCCAGCCCGGATTCGTCCGGCGGCGCCGTTCCGGCATGGCTTCCGCTGCGCGAGCCAGCACGTTTATTTCCAGGAGTTTTTCAGATGCGACACGCATTGTTCATTGGCGCGGCCGCAATCGCGCTCGTCCCCCACGCCGCTTTCGCTCAGCAGGATGCCGCCTCCACGCCGGTCGCGAACCCCGCGCCCGCGCCGACCCAGGACATCATCGTCACGGCGACGCCGTTCGCGACGGGCATCAACGACACCCCGTCGATCACCGCGAAGGTCAATCGCGACCAGATCCTCACCTCCGGCGGCGCGAGCATCGCCGATTCGCTGAAGGACGTGCCCGGCATCTCCGCGACCGGCTTTGCCGCCGGCGCCAGCCGCCCGATCATTCGCGGCATGGATGCAACGCGCGTTCGCATCCTAGAGGACGGGCTGAGCAGCTCCGACGTGTCCGATGTCGGGCCCGATCACGGCATCCCGATCGATCCGCTTTCCGCGCAGAGCATCGAGGTCGTGCGCGGCGCGGGCACGCTGCGCTACGGCAGCCAGGCGATCGGCGGCGTCGTCAATGCGATCAACAACCGCGTGCCGATGTCGCTGCCCGATACCCCGCTTTCGGGCGAGCTGACCGGCGATTTCGGCTCGGTCGACAATAGCGGCCAGGGCTCGGCCATGATGGACGGCAGCGTCGGCGATCTCGCGGTTCATGTCGATGGATTCTATCGCAACGCCGCCGATTACGACACGCCGCTGGGCACGCAGCAGAATTCGTTCTTCCGCGGCCACGGCGAGACGGCGGGCGCGTCCTATTTCTTCGGCGACAGCAAGGACAGCCATGTCGGCGCGGCGATCGAGCAATATGACGCGCAATACGGCATCCCCAGCGACACCACTTATATCGACATGCACCAGACGAAGGTGCTGACGCGCAACTCGTTTGCGCTGGGATCGGGGCTGTTCAAGACGCTCAATCTCGACGGCAGCTATGCCGCCTACGAGCATAGCGAGGACAATCCGGACGGCACCGTCAACACCACCTTCAAGAACCGCGAATATGACAGCCACGCGGAACTGCTGATGGCGCCGATCGGCCCGTTCTCGAACACCGCGCTTGGCGTCGAGGTGCAGCGCCGCAAGTTCCAGGCGATCGGCGAGGACAGCTCTTATCTGTTCCCGACGCTGACGCAGAGCGAAGCGGCCTATCTGTTCACCGAAATGCCGCTGACCGATGCGCTGAAGCTGCAGGCGAGCGGCCGCGTCGAAAAGGACCACATCACCGGCACCCCGGCTTCGGACGTGTTCACCAAACGCGACTATACCCCGGTCAGCGGCGCGATCGGCGCGCTCTACGATCTCGGCAACGCGGTGAAGCTGGGGCTCACCTTCTCCAGCACGGGGCGTGCGCCGGCGATCACCGAACTGTTCGCGCGCGGTGGGCATGACGGCCCCAACACGTTCGAAACCGGCGATCCGACGCTGAAGATCGAGCGCGCCAACTCGCTGGAGGGCACGGTGCGCGTCAACAGCGGCCGCTTCGCTTTCGAGGGCAGCGTCTATAGCTCGTGGTTCAACAACTATATCTACGGCGACCTGACGGGGCGGACCTGCGACGATGATGGCGTGTGCACCACCTCGCCCGATGGCGATCTGAAAGAACTGTTCTACCGCCAGCAAGGCGCGCACTTCCGCGGCGCCGAAGGCAAGGCCTCGTTTGATCTGATCAAAACGGCGAGCGGCGGGCTGCAGGTCAAGGCGTTGGCCGATTACGTTCGCGCCACCCTAGACGACGGCAGCAACGTGCCACGCATCCCGCCGTATCGCTACGGCGGCGGCCTAAGCTGGACCAGCACGGTCGCGGATGCCGGGTTCATGTTCATCCATGATGCGCGCCAGAACGATTTCGGGGCATTCGATACGTCGACGCCAAGCTACAACGATCTGTCCGCGCATGTTTCTGTGCGGCCGTTCAGCAAGGCTCAGGGGATCGAATTCTCGATCGTCGGGCAGAACCTGACCAATGACGTGCAGCGCGACGCGGCGGCGCTGAACAAGGATCTGGTGGTGATGCCGGGTCGCAGCGTGCGCCTCGTGATCAAGCTCGCGACATTCTGATGAGCGGTTCGGAA
>JBQCEK010000411.1:0-7988 GCA_051960335.1 Sphingomonas sp. | reverse complement strand
CCAGCACAGCTGCTGCAATCGAGATAAAGAACCATGACCAGGAAAATGCGGTGTAGACGTAGTCGGTCAGATCGAAGGTCACCCTGCCGGTGGTGAAGGTGATATAGAAGACGCCGAAATTGATGGTAATGAGGACGAGGCAAAGCCCAAGGGCGGCGATCACGGTCAGCACGAGACGTTGACGAAACGGCCTGCGCTCCAGTCGGGCGGACACCTCCACGAAGACCAGGGTCAGCAGGACGCCAGCCAGCAACACCAGCGCTCGCGGTTCGAGCGAAAGCCACGCTGTCGCCTTGCTCTCGACGAAACTGACGATCGTCAGTTCGCAGAATTGTACGATCCAGAACAGGCCGACGACCCATAGGCTCGCCCTTCGGAGCAATCGCCTTGAGTCGTGGTTGGGCTGCGTTGTCATGTCGATTACCGTCTAACGGTATTCCTCTGGCGAAATAACGTTGAATCGCGGTTGTTTGTGTCGCCGGCGCGGTCGCTTGCGCCGCCAACGGCTGGCAGGAAGCCAGCCGGTTGCTAACCGTATTGCTTGTGCAGCCGGCATCCTCCGGTCCGGGCTATCAAATTTTGGAAAGAGACAGGCGATCGCGGCGATAACACCTGCCGAGCCTCACTCGGCGCCAGCCAAAGCGGATCGCCGGGCAACCGCGGCGCATGAGGGGCAGGAATTGCCACCAACAGTTAAAATGCGCCTCGGTCCCGATCTCGATGGTGACCAACTCGCAGTGAAATTCGCTCTCAGTGGTCGCCTGCAGATCCCGAATTTTCTTGCTGACGACGTCGCGGGCCTTCTTGCCGATGAGCTTGCCGCCAGCGACCAGTGGCGCCGAGTAATCAATGCCGGTCGCACGATTTACGAAATCGACCGGTCCCAATTCGACGCTTTGCCAGTGGAGCAAGCTCATGCCATCGATGCGGCGATCAACGCCGAAGCCGCCTGGGCCTTTCGGTTCCGTTACGACTGTATCAGGGTACCTGACGCTGTTCGTCAAAGAAGGGCGAAAGAAGGGCTGCTTGCCGCCTTTGCACAGCTCATGAGTGAGCGCGAGACGCTCAACCTGTTTGAACGAATTACCAACAGATCCGGGCTTCGATTTGCCGATGCGCAAGCGACCCGGTATCGCCGCGGCGACTTCCTCACGCGTCACGACGACGCCGTCGAAAGCAAGGATCGACGACTGGCCTATGTTCTCGGTTTGACGCGCGTGTGGGTGCCGGAATGGGGTGGCCTACTCCTCTTCAATGAGGAGCAGGGAGGCGTTGCCGAGGCGATGGTTCCCCGCTTCAACGTGCTCAGCGTTTTCAGCGTGCCGCAGCCTCACAGCGTTTCGGCCGTCGCCCCCTACGCAGACGGCGACCGGCTGTCGGTGACAGGGTGGCTGCGCGGCGACTTGCCGACCAACGAGTGAGCATCAGCTGGAGTCCTCCCAGTCCAACGCACGGTTGATCGTTCGCCCATAACGTCGATCGGTCGCCCGATCTGCGGCAGCATGGGCTTGGGCGGAATAGGGGCTGCAGGCTGCCTTGGCATGATTGCCCGACCAGGTTCTGGCGATGGCCGACCCGGGCGCGATCCCGAAAAATGCGGCAGCCCGTTCAGCAGCGCCCACGGGGTCGTCTTCGAGCTCTGCTAGTGTCAGTTGGCTGTTTGCCGGCGAGCACCGAGCGTCGTTAAGCGCCAAAAATTGCTCAGACTGGATCCGGTGCGCGATGGCGGTGAGACGGGCTATCACGTCCAGACGGTCGCCGGGAGCAGCGAGGGCGGCAGCGACACGCCTCGCCCACTGGCTGCTGCCACTGGAAAGATGAACCGCGAGGCGCGCGGCAAAGGCAAGCCGCGCCGACCCGCCGCGGAAGACCGACCGGACGAAGCTGTAGCGATCAATGGTGAGGAAAAGCAGGCGGGCTTCAGGATCGGCAGCCAGAAGTGGCAACAGATTGTTGGCCCAGCAGGTCGATTTGACGATAACGATTTCCTGTTCGTCCCAGCGGGGTCGGAACAGGTCGCGGTGCACCAGAGCGAGGATCGGCAAAAAGCGGACATCGTCGGTACCGGCTTGTTGGAGCGAACCGTAATAGGCGGCGACATCGGTCAGTGCCTGGGGTTCGCGAAGTACCAGGGATCGACCGGGCTGGTCGAGCATCCGCGACAGCAAAGTCGACCCGCAAAAGCCTGAGTTGATAATGTAGCGCGTCGCCATGGCGCCACGCGACTTGATTTCTAAAAGGCGAGAAATACGCTGGCATTCCGCAGGTTTAGTCCAGAATGTCTCCCGGCCATCGTGGAAGGCGCATGATCTCAGCAGATCGCGATCCACGGATATGACGGTAGCTCGATCCGAAGCGATATCCAGCCGGTGGACCAGCGCCGAAGGATCGATCATTGGGTCCATGCTGAACAGCGCCTGCTGGGTCGCGGGCGGGCGGCTAGCGCAGCTCGCCCGCGACAGCCGATCAGAACTTGGCCGAGAATCCCGCGAAGTAGCTGCGGCCGAGAACGTCGTAGAATACCGGGAAGGTGCTGCCGGTATTGAAGTCGTTGCCAACTGTGTCGCCAACGATCGGCGGCTTCTTGTCAAACAGGTTCTGGACGCCGAGGCGTAGGGTGAACCGGTTGTCGACATCGATCGAAGCCGTCTCGTCGAAATAGCTGACGGCTTTGATCCGGCTTACAAGAATGTCGGTGCCGGCATCTTCCCGAACGGCCCCCAAATAGCGCCACCGCGTGTTGAAGTTGACCGCTCCGTAGCCGAGATCGACGCTGAGCGTATGCTTGTAATGCGGAATTGGCTCGAGGTTGCAGGATGAGCCGAATCGTCCGGCGCATTGGATCGACGCCGTTTCCGGCGAACTCTGCTTCTTGAAATTCAAGGTGTAGGTGCCAGCATAATCGATCGCATAGTTGAAGGCGCTTCGATTGCCGCCGTGATAGCTCAGATCGACGTCGATGCCGTCGGTCTTGAGCGACGCCGTATTGCCTTCGCGCTCTGGCACACCGATCGCGACACCGCCACTGATCTGGCCGTTGGCATTACGCACGATCGACGAGCACGCGGGGCTCGTCGCGCTCTTGTCGACCAGGAAGCACTGATCGAGCGTCACTTGCGGCGGCGTGAAGTCGATCGCGTTCGCGATGGTGATATTGTAATAATCGACCGACAGCGAAAGCGCGCGAAGCGAGGGTGGATTGACGACGATGCCGAGGGTGTAGGTATCGCTCTTCTCCGCCTTGAGCTCCGGGTTGCCGCCGGTGAAGACGTTGATCTGACCCGAGATCGGGGGCGCGATATTGCCGATAACGCCAGGCGAGGCGCCCTGAGCCTCGCAAATTGCAGCATAGGTCACGCCTTCGGCGCCGACGCAGTAGTCGTGACTGAGGCTTCCCGTGCCAGCGACCGGATAGGGCGAAAACAGCTCGGCGAGATTGGGCGCGCGAACAGCGCGCTGATAGATTCCTCGCAGGCGGACGCCATCGACGGGGCTGTAATCGCCGCCGGCCTTATAGGAATAGACGGTCCCTGACGTCGAATAATCAGAATAGCGTAAGCCGCCTTCGAGATTCAGCGCCTTGATAAGGGGCTTGTCCTGAACAAGCGGCATTTTGAGTTCGACATAGGCCTCCTTCACGTCATAATGCCCGGCGAGACTCGAACCCTGCCCGTAGTAAATCAGGTCTCCCGACGCATATTTTGGATTGGCGACGGTGCTGCCGGTCTCGCGACGATATTCCGCTCCCACCGAAAATGCGGCCGGTCCCGACGCGAAGGGGCTCCTCAGAAAGCCGAGATTTCCCGAGAGGTCCGCACCGGCGACGAATTGGGTCGTTCGTTCCGAGACTTCGCCATTGGCCTCAACGAAATTCAGCGCATCCTTTGAAATGGTGCCAGCTGTGAACAAATCGATTGGCACGCACCCGTTCGAGGGATCACGGCACTCAGGCCCATTGGGACCAGCCACCGCATCGACTGCCTGACTCAGCGCCGAATAGGACAGATCATTCAGAAGGTCCTGGCGGCGCGTCACGCGCGCGTACTGGCCAAAAACCTCCCAATTGTAGTCGGCGCCGAACGACCCGCGCAGGCCACCGACGACCTGATAGCTGTTGGCAGTGAAGTTTTGCAGCCGCCCCCCGGTTTCGGTCACGCGGCGCCGAATACCGATCGACGCGGTCCCGTCCGGGTTGAGAGCTGCGCCGGGGCCGAAGAACACGGCGCGCTCGTCGGGTGTCAGGAAGGGATTATCGGGCGAGATGTTGAAATTATACCCTGCCGTCGCGGTCGGCGCGAGAAGCGACTGCACCTTGGTATGCTCGTAACTGCCGCGCGCGAAAAACTCTATTCCATCGCTGATCTGATAGCGCGCCAGCGCGGTCGCCGTGTAGCGGTTCAGGGGAATCTGGGCATAGGCGACCGGTTGGTAGTTATAGGGATCGTAAACATCGACGAGATTACCCGCGTCATTGACCTGCACTTCATCGCCGTTGGGCAGATCGAATATTGTCGGGTTGGCATTGCTCGAGCCTGTCGGCGACAGATCGCTGGAATCGAGCACCTGACTATTGCGCTTGCGAGCGCCGAACGTCACGCCCTGACGCTTGGAATAACCCCCGGAAAGAACCAAATTACCTCTGTCGCCGAGAGCGATGCCGCCGGTCAGGCTCGCGTCATATTGCGCGCCATCGCCTCGCTCGGTAATTTGCGAACTGGCATCTGCGCGCAGCCCAGTAAAGCGATCGTCCAGAACGAAGTTGACGACGCCCGCAATCGCGTCCGACCCGTAGACGGCGGATGCTCCGCCGGTGAGAACGTCGACGCGCTTGATCAGCGCAGTTGGTATCGCATTGACATCGACCTCGCCATTGGTGCTGTAGCTGGGCGCGCGCTTGCCGTCGATCAGGACCAGGGTACGTCTGGCGCCCAGACCGCGCAGATCGAGCGTCGCGGCGCCATCCGCGGGATTGTTCGATGCACCGGTTGCTCCAGGCACGAATTGCGGATTTGAGTTAAGTATCTGCTCGACGGTCACCGAGTTGTTGACCTTCAGGGCCGCGGCGCTGATCGAGGCGACTGGACTCGCAGCTGTCAGATCGGGACGATCGATCCGCGTTCCGGTGACGACGATATCGTTGGGGGGTGTCGCCTGCGAATTGGCCTGATCCAGTTGCGCGTCTGAAGTATTGGCGGTCGCGCCGGGCGTGCTGCTGGACGGCGAGGTATCGCTCGTCTGTGCGTATGCATGGACAGGGATCAGGCAGATCGCGGAAGCAAGCGCCGACGCACCGAGAAGACGATTGGCGTTCATAGAGAACCTCTGTTTTCGGGTTGATGCGCTCAGGTGCCCGGGATCGGCTTTGCTCAACAAGTGTCGTTCGTGCCATGCGCGGTCGTTCGATAGGGCGTCGGATGCGGTTCGTGCTTGCTTCTGGATCTGTGGCAAAAACAGCACGGCCGGTGTGCCGATGGGCGCCGCCTTGGTGACAGCTTAGAACGGGTCGGGGCGCTGTCGAATGACGCCAAAAGCGCATCGATGGATGCTGACTCCAGGGTCGGCCACCACGTCAAAAGGTCGCTCATGCCGCAAAGGGCGTTTGTTCGTCTGGTCGG
The DNA here is from genome assembly GCA_051960335.1 of Sphingomonas sp. Taxonomy (GTDB): domain Bacteria; phylum Pseudomonadota; class Alphaproteobacteria; order Sphingomonadales; family Sphingomonadaceae; genus Sphingomonas. The sequence continues at coordinate 2,373 of JBQCEK010000411.1, read as the reverse complement.
ACGTCGTCTGCGCCGTCGGTGGGCTGGTTCAGCCAATTGCGATGTCAGCGTTCGCGAAGCGGCATTAGCTCTTCAAGCAGAAGAGAGACGAGAGCTATGACGTGTAGCAATCATGGGAGCGAAAGCGCGCCGAACACGGTACCGGTGCCGCAACCCGACCGCTGCGAAAGGTGTGGCGCCCCCAACGCGGAGCGGGAGCCTGTTATCAAACGCGGCGCGGTAGTGGTCGCCTTTGATCCCCTCCTCATATCTTGGCACGGTCACCCTGTTCCGCTTTCGCGGATCGAAGCTGAGGTATATGCGCATATCAGCCGCCGCGGCCGAGTGTCGCTCGACGAGTTATCGCGGTTCATGGAAGGCATTGGCGCACGCGCTTCCACCCGCTCCCTCGTGCTTGGCCATATTCGGGGCAAATTTGTGAAGATCGGTGCTTGCGCGCCGTTCGAAGCGGTCGGCCATGGATGCATACGGCTTGTGGTAGACCCGGACGAGCGGGGATCGCGATCTCCCGTCATCGGGCTCGAGCTCCCGCGTTATGTTACTGTCCAGCGCGCGCGGAAAGACGCTGTGCCGGCCTGGAGAAGCGGCGTGCGGTAGTGGGAGCGAAGGTCGCGACTTCAGAACGCTGATTGTTCCAGGGTCGTAAACGTTGGCGTGCAGCCTATCATCGGGGAATTCGTCTGGTCATAATAATGGCCGCTGTGCGTAGGCGTTTTCCGGTGACGAGAAAATCGAAAGAGCGATAGGTATTCGCCCAATGGACCGGCTGAAGATGAACGGGGCGCAGCGGCGGCGCTGTCGATCATCGATGGGATCAACCCGCCGGAATTTCCGGATGCCGCGTAATTGCACTTGCCAATGACGAGCGGACATTCGGCGCAAACTTGTTGGTTGTCTTGCTCTACAGGCTCCACCTTCTCAGGACGTGGAGCCTCTGGCAAACCTGGGCAGTTCAGCTCTTCAACAGTTCGTCCAGATGACCGCCGCCTTCCGCAGGGAACAGTACGACCAGCCTGTAGCCGGGATGCCCCATCGGCACGAATGTCATCTGCTCGGCCCGCACTTCGCCGCGCAACGGGTGGTTGAACCGCCGAATGCCGCCCTCGCGGGAGAGAACCCGGTGGTTAGTCCAGAGACGCGCAAAATCGGCGCTTTGGGCGGTTAAGTCGCTAACCAGCAAGGCTATCTCTTCGTCGTCGAGCGCTTGGGCCATGTCCGCGCGGAATTCCGCGAGCAGCCGCTGAGCGCGTTCTTCCCAGTCCGCCACAAAGGATCGCGCCGAGGGGTCGAGAAACATGTAGCGCAGCAGGCTGCGATCACTCTCGGCCAGCCAGGGGCCGAGCAGTGCTGTAGCTGCGTCGTTCCAGCAGCATGCCCGGAACTGCCGATCGCTGACGTAGGCGGGATGGCCGATACCGTGAACCAGAGCGCCAAGCCCCATTGGCAGCTCTTGCCGAGGGGATCCGATCGGCTCGGCCGGATCGCGATGGCGGCTAAGCTCGAACAGATAGGCGCGCTCGGCCAAACTGAGCGACAAGGCGTCTGCCAGCCGCGCGAGCGCGGTCGCCGACATCGAAATATCACGGCCCTGTTCGGCCCAAGTGTACCAAGTTGTGCTGAACCCGGCGAGTTGCGCCACCTCCTCCCGGCGCAGGCCCGGCGTTCGTCGCCGACCGCGCGGCGACAGGCCATGGTCAAGAGGCACAAGCGCCTCGCGACGAGCGCGGATGAAGGCGCCCAGCGCATGGCGCTGCTCAATCGTCAGCAGCATGGTAGGTGACATACCAGAATAATATCACTCCTTGTACCACTTTCAGGGAGGTCTCAGGCAAATCGCAGGAGGAAATTGCCATGACCGAACTGCACCATCGCGAAACAATCGCCCACTACGGGCCGCGTTCGGCGGCTTATGTGGCCAGCGCAGTCCATGCCGCTGGGCCGGATCTCGACCAGATCGAGCGAGCACTGGCAGCCGGGTCATTCTCGCGGATCCTTGATCTGGGATGCGGTGGCGGCCACGTCAGCTACCGTGCGGCCCCGCATGTCGGGGCGGTTGTGGCCTGCGATCTCACGCCGCAGATGGTTTCAGCGGTCGAAGGGACCGCCGCCGCGCGGGGCCTGTCCAACATCAGTGGCGCCACAGCCGCAGCCGAAGCACTGCCGTTCCCGGACGGCCATTTCGATGCGGTCCTGTGCCGGTTCACCGCGCATCACTGGGCAGATCTGCGCATCGGCCTCGATGAGGCGCGGCGCGTGGCGCGCGCTGGTGCGTTGCTCGCCTTTATCGATACGGTCGCGCCCGATATCGCAGTGGCCGATACCCATCTCCAGACGATCGAGTATCTGCGGGACCCCTCGCATGTCCGCAACTAT
>JBQCEK010000410.1:0-3076 GCA_051960335.1 Sphingomonas sp. | reverse complement strand
GCGGTATCGCCTTCGGCACGGTGATCGAGGGGCTGCAGTCGGCGATGTTATAAGCCGAGGCGGCTTACGGCATGACGTCTAAGCTGATCCTGTGCTTCCTGCGCCACCTCGATGAGGAGGCCGCTTTCGCGACGCTGGCGGCGGCCGAGCCGTGGCTCGATCGGCTTGCCGGCGTCGGGCTCGATTCGTCGGAGCTTGGCCATCCGCCTGAAAAGTTCGCGCGCGTTTTCGCCGCCGCACGCGCCAGGGGACTGAAGCTCGTCGCGCATGCGGGTGAGGAAGGCCCGCCGGAATATGTCCACCAGGCGCTCGACCTGCTCGACGTGGATCGGCTCGATCACGGCAATCGCAGCCTCGAAGACGCCGTGCTGACCACCCGTCTCGCGCGGACGGGGATGACGCTCACGGTCTGTCCGCTGTCCAACCTCAAGCTGTGCGTGGTCGATGATCTGGCGAAGCATCCGATCGATCGCATGCTTCGCCTCGGGCTTCGCGCCACGGTCAATTCGGACGATCCGGCCTATTTCGGCGGCTATATCGCCGATAATTACCGCGCCGTCGCCAGTGCCCGCGGGCTCGATCGGGATGATTTGGTCACGCTGGCGCGAAACAGTTTCCTGGGGTCGTTCCTGTCCGACGATGCCGTCGCGGCGCATTGTGCCCGGCTCGACGCTTATGTCGCGGCGAACGGCTGATGCCGGTATTCACGCCGATCAGCCATGATGATTATGTGGCGCAGGTCCTCGCGCTTGCCGCGCAGATAGGCGCAGACGCGTGGACGCCATCGTTCATCATCGGCATCGGCCGTGGCGGACTCGCCCCGGCGGTCTATCTCAGCCATGCGACGGGCCTGCCGATGCTTTCGGTCGATCATTCCAGCCAGGTGCAGGATTTCGCCGATGCGCCCCTCGTCCGCCTCGCCGCGCGAACCCGCGCTGGCGAGCGGCTGCTGTTCCTCGACGACATCAACGACAGCGGCCGCACCATCGCCAATCTGCGCGCCGCCCTCGCCGATGCGGGCGCCGTTGCGGCGCATGTCCGCTTCGCCACGCTGATCGACAACAGCGCGTCGTCGCAGCCGGTCGATTACCGCGCCCGAACGATCGACCGCGCGATTACCAAGGATTGGTTCGTGTTCCCCTGGGAAGCCGTCGCTCCACAAACATCGCTCGAGGCCGATGCTGCCGACGTGCCCGAGCGAATCGCCTGACGCGGGAATCGATCACCACAGCAGATAGGCAGCGCCGCAACAGGCAACCAGCGCGGTGGCCAGCCCGGCGTCGATCACGCCGATCTTCCCGGATCGATCGGATCGTCCGCAACTGCACGGCAGCTTCACCGCACCGGCATCGGGGCACACCACCCAGATCGATCCGGTATCGTTGCAATGGGCGCAAGAGCGGCGCCCGGTCAGTCGTCGCAGCACATGAGCAGAGGCCGCGCTCGCCGCCGGTTGCCGGGCAGCACGCGGCATCGCCACCTCGGGCGGATTTCCAGGCTTCGTCGCCACCGGCACCTCTCCTTCGCGTAAGACCGCGCCGCGATCCTCACGATTGTCCTGCGGCGCCTCTCAGGGCGCTCGCCGACGATGCGATAATACGCCCGGCGGGATCGCCGCGCAACGGCGATCGACGGACACGAAAAAGCCGGGCCATCGCTGACCCGGCTCTCGCCTGCGTTACCGCAGTAATCCTTTGGCGCGCCCGGAACGATTCGAACGTCCGACCCTCAGATTCGTAGTCTGATGCTCTATCCAGCTGAGCTACGGGCGCCTGGGAAGCGCGGACATAGAGGCGCTTTTCGCGATGCGCAACCCCGTTGCGCGGTTTGTTTTGCGCGCATAGACCGATCCGCGATGACGCGCGCCGCCCTTGCCTCCCCGTTTGCGCTGCTGGCGCTGGTTTCCTGCGCTGCGCCGAAGGGAGAATATCCCTCGCTCGCGCCGCGCCCGATCGAACGAAGCAGCGAGACCAAGCCGAATCGCCCTGCCCCGGTGGCGACGCCCGATGCCTCGCTCGACGCGGCGATTGCGGATGCGGCCGCGCGGCTGAAAGCCGCCGATGCCGAGTTCACGCCCGCGGCCGACCGCACCCGGTCGCTCGTCTCCGCCGCCGCGACGGCAGGCGTCGGCAGCGACGCCTGGCTGGATGCACAGACCGCGCTCGCCGAGCTCGACGGCTACCGCGCCGAAAGCACCGCGGCGGTCAGCACGCTCGACGAACTGGCGATTGCGCGCGCCGGCAACGCTCAGCCGGCCTATCCGGCGCTCGACTCGGTGCATCAGCAGGGCGAGGCACAAGTCGCCGCCGAAAGCGAGACGATCGCCAGCTTCCAGGCGCAACTCCCCGCCAATTGAGGTGGCTCAGGTCGGCCGGCCGATCTGGTAGAGGATATGACGCTTGAGCGGGCTGCCCTCGGGCACATTGGGATGATCGAAATCGCCGTCAACGACGCGGCGCATGCCCAGCCGCTCCATCAGCCCCCAGCTGCGCGCATTGGCGTGAACGGTGATCGCGACGACTTCATCCACGTCGAGCGCGCGCCACGCCCAGCCCAGAGACGCCTCGGCAGCTTCGCGGGCAAAGCCCTGCCCCCATGCCTCTCGCGCGAGCTGCCAACCGATCTCCAGCTTCCCTTCGATCGGCGCAGGCCCCGGCTTGAGGCCGCAAAAGCCGATCAGCGCGCCGTCAGCGCGGCGCTCCACCGCCCAGAAGCAATAGCCGGAAGCCGCCTGCAACGCCTGCATCCGATCGATCGCCGCATCCGATTCGGCGCGCGATTGCGGTGGTCCCAAAAAGCGCATGACCTCGGGATCGCGGCACAGCGCGTGATAGGGATCTCGATCCGCGTCAAGCCACGGTCGCAGGATCAACCGCGCGGTCGTGATCACGGGCGCGACACCACATAGGTCACCGTCGGGCGCAAGGGATCGCCCGGTTCGAACGCCGGATGATCGAAGTCTCCGTCGATTAGCCGCTGCATGCCCAGGCGCTCCATCAGGCGCTGGCTCTTCAAGTTGCGCGCGGCGGTGACGGCGACGATCCGATCATCGCTGAGATTGGCCCAGCCCCAGTCG
>JBQCEK010000409.1:0-4306 GCA_051960335.1 Sphingomonas sp. | reverse complement strand
GATCTATGAAGCGATCGGGCTGATCAACGAGCAATTGTGGATCGGCCATTTCGAATTGTGGTCATCGACCGGGGTGCTGCTGTATCGGCATGCCGCGCTGGTCAACGGCGGCGATGAGGGCACGCTGTCGCTCGCCGCGACCGAGCTGATCGTCGAAAGCGCGATCGACGAGTGCGAGCGTTTCTACCCCGTGTTCCAGTTCGTGCTGTGGGGCGGGAAGAGCTCGAAGGAAGCGCTGGCCGCCGCGTTGATCGAAACGCAGGGCGAAGCATGAGCGGCAATGCCCCCAGGACGATCTGGCTGATCGGTTGCGGCAACATGGCGGGCGCGATGCTGCGCCGCTGGGTGGAAAGCGGCACGATCGATCCGGCCGGCGTGACGGTGATCGATCCCGGCACGCCGCAGGTTCCGGCCGGCGTGCGGCGCGAAACGCGGCTGCCCGGTGAAGGCATGCCCGATGCGGTGATGCTGGGCGTGAAGCCGCAGATGCTCGACGATATCGCCGCAACGCTGGCGCCGCGGATCAAGGGCGTGAAACTGTTGCTGTCGATCCTGGCGGGCGTGGAAACCGCCTCGCTCGACAAGAGGTTCGATGCCGGCGCGATTGTCCGCGTGATGCCCAATCTGCCGGTGGCGCTGGGCCACGGCGCCGTCGGCCTGTACGGCGCCGCGCCGGACAGCCCGGCCGGCGAGGCGGCGAGCGCGCTGATGGCCCCGCTGGGGCTCGTCGAATGGGTCGCCGACGAGGCGCTGTTCGATGCCGTCACCGCGCTGTCCGGCAGCGGGCCGGGCTTCGTTTACCGCTTCATCGATGCGCTGGCCGATGCCGGCGAAGCGATCGGCTTGCCAGCCGATCAGGCGCTGCGGCTGGCGACGGCGACCGTCGAAGGCGCGGCGATGATGGCGGCCGGCGCGGATGAAACGCCCGCCACGCTGGCCGATCGAGTCGCCAGCCCCGGCGGTTCGACGCGCGAGGGGCTGAATGTTCTCGACGCGGATGATGCGCTTCGCCGGCTGCTGACGCGCACGCTGATTGCGGCGCGCGATCGCAACGTGGAGCTCGCCGCCGCCGCGCGCTGAATCGAGGAACGTCTCGCCATCGCCGGGGTTGTTTCCTCAACAATCGAGGAGGCGGTGATGACGACGCTGACCGACAATCAAGGCCATTCGGATGAGAAGCGCCACACCGGGCGGTTCGGCATCGTCGCCACCGCCGCCACGGCGCTGGGCATCCTGGCGACGTTCGGCCGCAAGACCGCTGCGCAGGCGCCGACCATCCTTGCCGGCGATTGGCCGCAGGCGCTGGCCGCCGAACACAAGGCCGTGCTGAAGATTTTCGACGCGATCGAAACGACGCAGACGCGCGCCGTTGCGCGGCGCACGATGCTGCTCGCGCAGCTCAAGCACGCGCTGGCCAAGCATGCGATCGAGGAGGAGAATGTGATCTATCCCGCGCTGCGCGACGCCGGCGAGCGGGCGGCGGCCGAAGAATTGATCCGCGAGCACGGCGACGTGAAGCATTTCCTCTACGATCTTGAAAACATGCCGCGCAATTCGCCCGATTTCCTGGAGACGATCGGCGAATTTCGTCGCGAGATCGAAGCGCATATGCTGGATGAGGAGGAGCGCCAGTTTCCCCGCCTGTTCGCCAGCCTGAGCGAGGAGCAGAACCGGACGCTGACCCGCTCGATGAACCGCGAGGGGTTCAAGCTGGCCTAACGGCGCAACGCTTCCACGCGCGCGCGCTCGGAATCGGGGATGAAGCCTTCGAGCACCGCCCAGAAGCCGCCGACCGCCGCCTGGCCGGCGCGCGCATAAGCGGCGGCGACCTTTTCGCGCAGCGCCTCGAACAGATCGTTTTCCAGCGTCGCGCCAGCCGCGGTGAGGCGCAGCAGGCGTTGCCGCCGGTCCCGCTCGCCAGGGCGCGATTCGACAAGGCCGCGATCGTCGAGCTCGTTGAGCACGCGGCCGAGTGATTGCTTGGTGATGGCCAGATGCTCGAGCAGCTGGCTCACCGTCAGATCGGGCTGACGCGCGATGAAATAGAGCGCACGGTGGTGCGCACGGCCAAGCCCCTGCCTTGCCAGGCACTCGTCGATCGACCGAGTCATGTGGCTATAGCCGAAATAAAGCAGCTCCACCCCGCGGCGAATCTCTGGCTCGCGCAGGAACAGCGGCGATGCGGACGGGGTTGAGGCAGCCATGTTGACCGATTTTGACGCTATCCTTACTGGTCTTCAACCCCCAAAAATGGCAAGGCTGCCGCTGTGACCATGCTCGACCATCCCACCCGCACCGCCGATCGCCTGCGTTTCGCGGTGACCGATCATCCCGCCCCGATCGCGGCCGAAGAGCGCGGCCGCCTGCTGGAAAATCCGGGGTTCGGGCGCGTCTTCACCGATCATATGGCGACCGTGCGCTATGATGCCGGCCAGGGGTGGCATGACGCCCGGATCGAGCCGCGCGCGCCGCTGACGATGGATACGGCGACCTCCGTGCTGCATTATGCGCAGGAGATTTTCGAAGGGCTCAAGGCCTATCGCCTCGCCGATGGCGGCACGGCGCTGTTTCGGCCGGAAATGAACGCGCGGCGCTTCCGCAATTCGGCGGCGCGCATGGCGATGGCCGACCTGCCCGAGGATGTGTTCCTCGATTCCGTCCGCACGCTCGTTCGGCGCGAAGGCGACTGGATCCCCGGCCTGGAGGGGGGCGCGCTTTACCTTCGCCCGTTCATGTTCGCGACCGAGGTGTTCCTGGGCGTGAAGCCATCCTCGGCATATCTCTACGCCGTGATCGCCTCGTCCGTCGGCGGCTATTTCAAGAGCGGCGCGCCGGCTGTCACCCTGTGGGTGTCGCAGGATTATACGCGCGCCGCGCCGGGCGGCACCGGCGCCGCCAAATGCGGCGGCAATTACGCCACCAGCCTCGTCGCGCAGGCCGAGGCGATCCGCCAGGGCTGCGATCAGGTGCTGTTCCTCGATGCGGTCGAGCGCCGCTGGATCGAGGAACTGGGCGGCATGAACATCTTCTTCGTCTTCGCCGACGGATCGATCGCGACGCCGCCGCTGACGGGCACGATCCTGCCCGGCATCACCCGCGATTCGCTGCTGACGATCGCCGCCGATCTCGGCATCGAGGCGCGTGAGGAGCCCTATGCGATCGATCAGGCGCAAAAGGACGCTGAGAGCGGCCGGCTGGTCGAAGCCTTCGCCTGCGGCACCGCCGCCGTCGTTACGCCGATCGCCGGGATGAAGATGAAGGCGGGCGGCTTCCAGATCGGCGACGGCAAGCCCGGCACGATCACGCAGCGCCTGCATGCCGCGCTGACCGGCATCCAGCGCGGCACCGCAGAGGACATCCACGGCTGGCTCGACCGGCTCGACTGAGCCGAAAAGGGTCTTTTCATGCAGCGGCGGCTCGCCTAGAGCCACCCGCTCTGCTGGGGCGTCGCCAAGTGGTAAGGCAGCGGCTTTTGGTGCCGCCATTCGCAGGTTCGAATCCTGCCGCCCCAGCCAAGCATCTTTTTCATCACTTAGACGATTGGCGCAGCCCGCAGCGGATTGGCGCCTTTGGTAAAGCCTGTCGCTTGGTCGAGCCATAGGGCGCCGGTAAGCGCGGGAGGCGCTCTTCTGCTTCCGAAGATCTGACTGGCGGCGGTTTGTCGCGGAGCGCTCGAACCGCCGCCTTCGTCACTTCGAGCGATCGTTCCGGGCGGTCGCTTCGCCGCCGAGCTCCTTGTTGAGATAGACCGTTACCAGCGCGGCGCGGCGGGCGTCCTCTATGCGATCCGCGCCGGCGGCGTGGCCGCCTTCGGGATTCTCGTAAAAGAAGAAGGGATCGCCATAGGCCTGCATCCGCGCGGCGAATTTGCGGGCGTGGCCGGGATCGACGCGATCGTCCTCCGTCGAGGTGTAGATGAACGGCGTCGGATAATGCACGCCGCGCTTGAGGTTCTGATAGGGGGAATATTTCGAGATGAACGCCCAATCGGACGGCTTGTCGGGATCGCCATATTCGCCCATCCAGGAGGCGCCGGCGAGGAGGTGGGAATAGCGCTTCATGTCGAGCAGCGGCGATCCCATCACCACCGCGCCATACCAATCCGGATGCTGCTCCATGCCAACGCCGACCAGCAGCCCGCCGTTTGAACGGCCCGATATCGCGATCCGGCCCTTGGCCGTGACGCCGCGCTTCACCAAGTCCTGGGCGACCGCGAACTGATCGTCATAGGCGTTCTGCCGCTTCTCGCGCATCGCCGCCTTGTGCCACCGCGGCCCATATTCACCGCCGCCGCGAATATTGGCGA
>JBQCEK010000408.1:0-12411 GCA_051960335.1 Sphingomonas sp. | reverse complement strand
GCCTTTTTGGCGACGCAAACGCCGCCGCCGCACGACCACAAGGTGTCGCGCGTGATGAGGCTGGCCTCGGTCGGCGCGGCGATCGGCGTCGCGGTATAATAACCCGCCGGCTGCTGCGCGTGCAGCGCGGTCGGCGAAAGCAGCACCGCCGAGCCGAGCAGGGCGGCAGCGAGGGAAACCAGGCGAATCATCTGAACCTCCAATCTAAGTTGCGAATCGCTACTTAGATTGTGCAGTTGCGAGTTTCAAGTTGAAACTTATATGCCATTTCCCTTACGTCTATTTTGGGATAGGCTGCAAGCCCATGATCGAAAAGCTGCGCGAACCCCTGCGCGAACTCGCCAACGAATGCAGCCTGCCGGCAGCGCTGGAGGCGATGGGGGAGCGCTGGTCGTTCCTCATTCTGCGCGCGGCGTTCAACGGCCTGCAGCATTTCGAGGAATTTCAGTCGGAGCTGGGCATCGCGCGCAACATCCTGGCCAATCGCCTCGCCCGATTGACCGAACACGGCATTCTGGAGCGCACGGCGCTGGCCGAGGATCGCCGCAAGATCGAATATAAGCTGACCGAAAAGGGCATCGCGCTGCTGCCGACGATGATCGCCCTTCGCCAATGGGGCGAGCGCTGGGAAACCGGCATGCCCGCCAGCCCGGTGCTGGTCGATGCCCGCGATCGTCGCCCGATCGGCCCGATCGAAGTGCGTGCGCATGACGGCCGCGTGCTCACCAAGCACGATCTGATCTGGTCGCTGCCGGAAGACGTGGCGACCGATACGCCGGAAGCTCAGGCAGCCGAATAAGCCGCATAGCGTGAATCAGGCGCGTGGTTGTGGCGTTGCCGGCCCGGCGGTCGCCTCGCCGGGCCGGTCGCGTGCGGCGTCAGGCGGGTTCCGAAACCGCCGCCGCCTTCGCATTGTCTCGCGACGTCGCCATTTTCGTCAGCTTGTCGTCGGTCGCATATTCCTCGTCGAGCGTCTGCTTGAGCAGATCGGCGCAGTCGCCGCGGCCGAGTTGCTTCGCCCAGGCGATCAGCGTGCCGTAACGCGTGATCTCATAATGCTCGACGGCCTGGGCCGAGGCGATCAACGCGGCATCGAGCACCGCCTTGTCGGCGATGTCGCCGGCCACTTCATCGGCTTCCTTGATGATCCCCTGGATCGCCGGGCACGTCGCGCCCTTGGCTTCCTCGCCGATCATCTCGAACACGCGCTCGAGCCGCTCGATCTGGCCTTCGGTTTCGCGCAGATGCGCCTGGAAACCCTGTTTCAGTGCCGGATCGGTCGCCTTGTCGATCATCTTGGGCAGCGCCTTGGTGATCTGATTCTCGGCGTAATAAACGTCCTGCAACTGGTGCAGGAACAGGTCTTCGAAAGTTTCGATGTCCTTGGTGAACAGGCCCATGACATGTCTCCCGATGTGTTGATGGACTGATCGCAGCCAAGATTGGTGCGACGTTGCCCTTCAACGAATCCAGCGCGCGCATGTTGCGCCATCGGCCCGGGGAATCGTCCTAACGTGGATCAGCCGGGGCGGGCCGAGACTTCAGCCCAGATCGGCCCGGACGAAATCGGCGCATCGCTCCCCGATCATTATCGCCGGAGCATTCGTATTGCCCGAAACGAGCTTGGGCATCACCGATGCGTCCGCCACATACAGCCCATCGACGCCGCGAACCCGCAGTTGCGGATCGCAGACCGCGCCGTCGTCCGATCCCATCCGGGCGGTGCCGACCGGGTGATAGACGGTATCAGCCCGCGCGCGGATCATCCGCTCCAGCGCTGCATCGTCGTTCAGATCGATCGGATAGCGGTCCTTGCCCTGGTGCTTGGTCATCGGTGGCGTTTCCAGGATGCGATACATCGCGCGTACCCCGGCCTTCATCACCGCCATGTCGCGATCATCGCTCAGGAATCCGGGATCGATCAACGGGGCATGGCGCGGGTCGTTCGAGGCGAGCGTCACCGAGCCGTGGCTTTCAGGGCGAAGCACGCAGACGTGGCACGAATAGCCGTGCGCCTTCACCGCGACGCGGCCGTGATCCTCCAGCGGCGCGATCACGAAATGGAACTGCACGTCGGGCGCGGGCGCGTCGGGCATCACGGTCAGAAAGCCGCCCGCCTCGGCATAGGGCGTCGTCATCATGCCGGAGCGCGATTTGATCCAGCGGCCGATCGCCTTGGCGACATTCAGGCTGCCGCCCAGCGACCGGCCCATGAAATCCTTCCCCGGCGTTTCGAAGCTGGCGACATAATCGATATGGTCCTGCAGGTTGGCGCCGACCCCGTCGCGCTCGATCCGCACCGGGATGCCGTGTTCCGAAAGATGAGCGCCCGGCCCGATTCCGGAGAGCATCAGCAGTTGCGGCGTGCCGAACACGCCACCGGCCAGCACCACCGCGCGGCGCGCGCGGATGACGTGCGCCTCGCCCCCGCGCGAATAAGCGACGCCCCACACCCGCCCGTCGTCGAACAATACGCGTTCGACCAGCACGTCGGTGAGGATATTGACGTTTGCCGGCGGCTTGCCATCGCCCAGATAGGCGCGCGCCGAGGTCCAGCGTTCACCGTTGCGCTGCGTCACCTGATAGACGCCCAGCCCCTCCTGCCGCGCGCCGTTGAAATCCTCATTCTCCGGAATCTGCAATTGCCGCCCGGCCTCGACGAAATCGCGGCTCCCCTGATTGGCGTAACGTTGATCGCTGACCCACAGCGGCCCTTCGCCGCCGTGGAAGCCGTCGCCGCCGCGTTCATTGTGCTCGGATCGAATGAAATAGGGCAGCACGTCGTCATACGACCAGCCGGTCGCGCCGAGCGTGGCCCAGTTATCGTAATCCCATTTGTTGCCGCGAATATAGATCATCGCGTTGATCGCCGATGATCCGCCCATGCCGCGTCCACGCGGCTGATAACCGCGCCGTCCGCCAAGGCCGGGCTGCGGCACCGTTTCATACTGGTAATTGGTCGCCGGCGTCTGGAACGCCATGAAGCCGGGGCAATGCGTGCGGATGCCGCGATTCGCCCCGCCCGCCTCGAGCACGGCCACGCTATACTGCCCGCCTTCGCTCAGTCGACCGGCGACCGCGCTCCCGCCCGATCCGCCCCCGACAACGACAATATCGGCTTCTTCCACCCGGCCTCTCCTTGATTCGATAATTCGCTTGCGCCTGGCCCCGCCTGCCGCGCCGCCCAGCGCGCCTTGATCGTCGCGCTCGTGTCGCGGCTGCCGTCATGGCTCCATCCGGGCTCGCGGATCATGTAACCGATCTTGTTGCCGAGCCCCGGCGCGTTCCACACGTCCTTCGCGATGCCGACCCATTCGTGGAACGCCGCCCAGATCAGGTTGAAGGAGCCGAGGTTCTTGACGATGCCGTAGCGCGGGGCGTCGTCGGCGCGCTCGGGCTCGAAGGTGCCGAGCCATTTGTCCCAGACGATGAACACGCCGGCATAATTCTTGTCGAGATACCGCGGGTTGGTCGCATGGTGGACGCGGTGGTGCGACGGCGTGTTCATCACCGCCTCGAACCAGCGCGGCATCCGATGGATCGCCTCCGTGTGGATCCAGAACTGGTAGATCAGGTTCACCCCGGCAACGAAGAATACCATCGCCGGGGGAAAGCCGATCAGGAACAGCGGCAAGCGGAAGATGAAGGCGATTGAGATGAAGCCGGTCCAGGTCTGCCGAAGCGCGGTCGACAGATTATAATGCTGGCTCGAATGGTGGATGACGTGGCTGGCCCAGAACCAGCGGATGCGGTGCGCGGACCGGTGAAACAGATAATAAGCGAAATCGTCGATCACGAAGGCGATGACGAACCACCACCATTGATAACCGATCTCGAACAGCCGGAATTGCCACACCCAGGTGGCCAGCGCGAAGACGGCGCCGCCGGAGATTACCCCTGCCACCGTGCTGCCGGTGCCAAGCGCGAGCGAGGTCAGCGTATCCTTGGGCTCGTAGCGCCGCCGGTCCTTGGCCCAGGCCACCACCATCTCCGCGAGCACCAGCAGCACGAAGCCGGGAATCGCATAAGTGACGGGATCGGGCAGCGTCATGCCCGATTGCTTACACCGATGTCAGCGAGGGCGCCAGACGTCGGATGTCGAGCACGTTGATCCCGACGACAGTCACTTTGCCGAAGCGTCGATCGCCGGTTTCGACCAACATGCCGTCATGCGTCGCACGGACTTGCCCCCAGCGCACCTCGCGCACGGCAAGCCGGGCGCCGTGCCGCTTGACCACCGCCACGCGCCCGCCATGCCCCGCGACGATCGCCGTGGCGCGATCGTCGCCGACCAGTGCGCCGAACGGCTCGAACCCCGATAGCGCCTGTTCGGCGGCGGCGGCCGCCGCCTCGGGATCCTCGATCACCGCTTCATGCCCGCCACGGCCGAGCTTCAGTGCCCAGGCGACGCCGGCAAGAATCAGGATCGCGGCGATCGAACCCGCCAGTTGCAGCCAGTTCATGCGGGTGGGATCACGCCTTGCCGGAAAGCGAATCGAGCATGGGGCGAAGGCCGCGAATGTCGTAGCCGGCGGCCGCGGCCTTGGCGGTGATCGCCTCGGGATCGCCACCCGCCTTGGCCTCGGCCAGCGCCCACAGGTTGGTCGATCGCGTGCCCGTGCGGCAGAACGCCAGCACTGGCCCCTTGGCGGCATCCAGGGCGGCGCGCATCGCATCGACCTGATCAGGCGAGACGCCGCCCGAAACGGGGATCGCCGTGTAATCGAGGCCCAGCGTTTCGGCGACCAGCTTCACCGCCGCGCCCTCGGGCTGGCCGGCCTCCTCCTGATCGGGGCGATTGTTGATGATCGCCGCAAAGCCCTGCCGGGCAGCCTCGGTGACGTCGGCCGGGTCGATCTGCGGCGAGACCGAAAGGCGGTCGTCAAGACGGCGTATCTGCATACTCGATCTTTCCATCCACTCCCCCCCCCCCGGGCGGGGGCCGGGGTGGTCAGGATTTAACCGTGGTCCCGAACCACCTCCAGAAACGCCTCGCCATAGGCTTCCAGCTTGCGCGCGCCAACACCTGAAATGCTGCTCATTTGAGTTAGGCTTGCCGGCTTTGCCGCCGCCATCTCGCGCAGCACCGAATCGTGGAAGATCACATAGGGCGGCACTTGCGCGTCCTTCGCCAGTTCGCGCCGCCGTTCGCGCAAGGCATCGAACAGCGGATCGCCGATCGGATTGGGCGCGTCGCCGCGGCGCCCGCGCCGTCGTTCGCGCTTCGGCGGCAGCACCAGCGCCAGCTCGGCCTCACCCTTCAGGATGCCGCGCGCGCCGGGCCCGAATTCCAGCCCGCCATGATCGTTGGCGCGCAGCGCGTCCTGGAGCAACAATGCGCGGGCGACCGGCTTGAGCAGCGCCGCTTCGTCGCCCTCGACGATCCCCCACACCGACAATTTCTCGTGCCCGTTCATCAGGCTGCGCTCGCTCGACTGGCCGGTGAGCACCGCCTCGATATAGCCCACGCCGAACATCTGCCCGGTGCGGAACACCGCCGACAGGACCTTGCGCGCCGTCTCCGTCGCGTCGATCGCTGCGGGCGGATTCAGGCAATTATCGCAATTGCCGCAAGTCTCGGGCGGGTCCTCCCCGAAATGGCGAAGCAGGATCGCGCGCCGGCACCCTGCCGTCTCGACCAGTGCGCCCAGCGCGGTCAGCCGCGCGCGTTCGCCGGCCTGCCGCTGCGGCTCGACCTCGCCGATCCGCGCCCGCGCCTTGGCGAAGTCCTCCGCGCCCCAGAACAGATGCGCCACCGCCGGATCGCCGTCGCGCCCGGCGCGGCCGGTTTCCTGATAATAGGCCTCGATCGACTTGGGCAGCGCCGCGTGCGCCACGAAGCGCACGTCCGGCTTGTCGATTCCCATGCCGAACGCGATCGTCGCGCAGATCACCATGTCCTCGCTCGCCACGAAATCGGCCTGGTTCTTCGCCCGCACCGCGGGATCGAGCCCGGCGTGATAGGCGCGCGTCGGCCGCCCCGTCAGGCTGAGCGCCTCGGCCAGCTTCTCGGTCGCCGCACGGGTCGGCGCATAGACGATGCCGGGGCCGGGCGTATCGCGGATCACCTCGGCGATCTGCTGCGTCGTGCCCGCCTTGGGGCTGATCGCATAGCGGATATTGGGGCGATCGAAGCCGGCGACGATCAGCCCGTCCTGCGGAATGCCGAGCTGCTCCAGGATATCGGCGCGGGTGTGCGCGTCGGCGGTCGCGGTCAGCGCCAGCCGCGGCACCTGCGGAAAGGCGTCGAGCAGCGGCCGCAGCAATCGATAGTCGGGCCGGAAGTCGTGCCCCCATTCGGAAACGCAATGCGCCTCGTCGATCGCGAACAGCGCCAGCCGCGCCTGCCCCAGCAGCTCGCGAAAATAGCCATTGGAGGCGCGTTCGGGCGCGACATAGAGCAGATCGAGATCGCCCGCCCTGAAGCGCGCGATCGTCTCGGCGCGATTGTCGTCGACGCTGGTCAGCGTCGCGGCGCGGATCCCCACCGCCTCGGCCGCGCGCAGCTGATCGTGCATCAGGGCGATCAGCGGCGACACCACGACGCACGTTCCCGCCATCGCCACCGCCGGCAGCTGATAGCATAGCGATTTGCCCGCGCCCGTCGGCATCACCGCCAGTGTCCGCTCGCCGGCCAGCACGCGATCGACGACGCGCGCCTGCACGCCTCGGAAGTCGCCGAATCCAAAGGTTTCGCGAAGAATTTGGCGGGGATCGGCGGTCATCGGTCTAGCCTCTTGCGCTGATCGCCCCCAGATGCGCAAGCCAGGTATCAGAAAAGGAACTGCAAGTGGCCACCGGCACCGTCCGCGACAATCGCGCCGAACAGGAATTCGAATTGGAGGTGGATGGCCACCGGGCGATCGCCGCCTATCAGCGCGAAGGCGGCACGATCACCTTCACCCACACCCAGGTGCCCCACGCGATCGAGGGGCGCGGCGTGGCCAGCAAGCTGATCCGCGCGGCGCTGGATGCCTCGCGCGATGCCGGGCTGAAGGTCGTGCCGCAATGCCCCTTCGTCGCGACCTTCATCGAGCGCCACCCCGAATATCGCGATCTGCTTTAGCCTTCGATGCCCAGCTGCCACAGCACGAAGGCGTGTTCCTCGGCAGCTTCGCGCAGGCTTTCGAACCGCCCCGATTTGCCGCCGTGGCCGGCGCCCATGTTGGTCTTGAGCAGCAGCACGTTGTTGTCGGTCTTGGTGGCGCGCAGCTTGGCGGCCCATTTGGCGGGCTCCCAATAGGTCACGCGCGGATCGTTGAGCCCGCCCGAAATGAACAGCGGCGGATAGGCTTGCGGGCGCACGTTATCGTAAGGCGAATAGCTGCGGATCAGCTCGAACGCGGCCTTGTCGGTGATCGGATTGCCCCATTCGGGCCATTCGCCGGGGGTGAGCGGCAGATCGGCGTCCATCATCGTGTTGAGCACATCGACGAACGGCACGTCGGCGATCACCGCGCCCCACAGTTCAGGGTCGGAATTGACGATCGCGCCCATCAGCTCGCCGCCCGCAGAGCGTCCCGCCGTGGCGATCCGGCCGGCGCTGGTCCACCCCTCGGCGATCAGCCCCTTCGCCACATCGACGAAATCGTTGAACGTGTTGGTGCGCTTGTCGAGCTTGCCCTGATGATACCAGTCCTGCCCCAGATCGTCGCCGCCGCGGATGTGCGCGATGGCGTAGGCGAATCCGCGGTCGAGCAGCGAGAGCCGCCCGGTCGAAAAGCCCGGCGGGATCGCCATACCATAGGCGCCGTATGCGTAGAGGAACAGCGGTCGGGAACCATCCCTGGGAAAATCGCGCGGATAGACGATCGAGACAGGAACCTGAGTGCCGTCCCGCGCCGTGATCTTCAGCCGCTCGGTGGCGTATTTCGCTGCCTCGTACCCGCTCGGGATTTCCTGCACCTTGAGCGTTTCGAGCTCGCCCGTCGCGACATCGTAATCGAACACCGTGCCCGGCGTGACCATCGATTCGTAGCCCATGCGCAGCTTGGGGCTATCCCATTCGGGATTGCTGCCGAGCCCGGCGGCATAGCTCGACTCGGGAAACAGCACGCGCCGCGGCGCGATGTGCGGATCGTATCGGTGGATTTCGACCTGATCGAGCCCGTCCTCGCGGCCCTCGACCACGAAATAGTCCTGAAAGCAGGCGACGCCCGTCATGTAGAAATGCCGGGAGGGCGCGATCAGCTCGCGCCACTCACCCGGCGCATCGATCGATGCGGTGCACAGCCGCCACATCGGATCGGTGTCGTTGGTGTGGATGAACAGCGTGCCGTCATGCTCGTCGACGTCATATTCGCGGCCGGGCTGGCGCGGCGCGACGAGGATCGGCGCGGCGGTGGGATCGTCGGCCGGAACGAGCCTTACCTCGCTCGTCACATGATCGCCGGTGGCGATGATGATCCAGCGCCGTGATTGGGTTTCGGAAACGCCGACGCGGTAGCCTTCGTCATCCTCGTGATAGAGCTCGATGTCGTCGGCTGGATCGGTGCCGATCCGGTGCAGCCGCGCATTGTCCGTGCGCCACTGCGCATTGGCGAGGCCGTAGAGGAACGCGCTGTCGTCCGCGGTCCAGACGATCTCGGAAAGCATGCCGGGAATCACCTCGGGCAGATGCTCGCCGGTTTCCAGGTTCTTCACATGGATCGTGAACCGTTCCGAGCCATTGTCGTCGATCGCATAGGCAAGCAGCCTGCCGTCATTGGAGACGGCGAACGCGCCGAGCCGGAAATATTCCTTGCCCTCGGCCAGCGCCGGCTCGTCGAGCAGCAACTGATCCGCACCGCCGCTTACGGGCTTGCGCCACCATTTGCGATATTGCCCGCCGGTCTCGAACGCGGTCCAATACAGCCAGTCGCCGTCCTTTTGCGGCACCGAGGAATCGTCTTCCTTGATGCGCCCCTTCATCTCCTCGTACAGCCGATCGACCAGCGGCTGATGCGGCGCCATCACCGCCTCGAAATAGGCGTTCTCCGCCTCGAGATAGGCGAGCACGTCCTTGTCGGAGACGTCGGGATAGGCCGGATCCTTCAGCCACGCCCAGGGATCGTCGATGGTATGACCATGCGCGGTGAACGAATGCGGGCGAAGCGCCGCTTGCGGAGGGGTAAGTTCGGTCATGGCCAAGAGCCCTATCGCGCCGGTACCGTGCGCGTCGAGGGGGATGTCCTGTCCGCTGAAAATTCTCAGTTCGGTCTGTTCCGCGAGGCCAACGACTGGAAATGGCCCGCCTTCATGGTTGGCTATTTGTTCAAGACAACATACGCTGTGATTATTGGGTCTGGGGGCGGACCCATTCACTGGTAGCTCGGTCCAAGGGAGCCAGTGACGGTTAGGAAGAGAGCGCTAGGAGAGCGGCCCCTTCAAAAGGGCTGCGAGAACTCTTCCTAACCGACCCGCCCTACTTTGACCGACTTCGAAAAGGACACAAGGGAAAAGCAAAACTCTCCACCCTGTCCTACAAGGCCGAAATCTGCCACTGTTCGACGATGCTGTGCAGCCGATTCCCTCTCCCGCGATTTCCCGCGGCTGGACCGGCCATGCCGAAAGCGTGCGACGCTCTCCACTTTCTCCACTTCACCTTGCCGAGGATGATCTGATGTCCAGCCATGCCGACCGTCTCCGCGCGCTGCGCGACCAGTTGAAGCGCGATCGCCTCGACGGGTTTGTCGTGCCGCTGACCGATGAGCATATGAGCGAATATGTCGGTGAATACGCTCAGCGGCTCGCCTGGCTGACCGGCTTCCAGGGTTCCGCCGGCACCGCCGTGGTGATGCCCGAGGCCGCCGCGATCTTCACCGACGGGCGCTACACGCTGCAGGTTCGCGAACAGGTCGATGGGCAGCACTGGCAATTCGTCGGCGTGCCCGAAACCAAGGTGTCGGACTGGATCGCCGATCATGCGGCAAGCGGCGCCCGGATCGGCTACGATCCGTGGCTCCACACCCGCCAGTGGGCGACCGAAGCGGCCAAGGCGCTTGGCGAAGTCGGCGCGACGCTGGTCGCCGTCGATACCAATCCGGTCGATGCCGTGTGGCCCGATCGGCCGTCGCCTTCCGATGCCCGGCTCGCCGTTCAATCCGATGCCGCCTCGGGCAAATCGTCGGCCGCCAAGCGGCAGGAAATCGCCGACTGGCTGGTCGAGAAAAAGGCCGACGCGGTGGTGCTTTCGGCGCTCGATTCGATCGCCTGGGCGCTCAACGTCCGCGGCGGCGATGTCGCGCATACGCCGGTCGCGCTGAGCTATGCGATCGTTTCCGCCGATGGCACCGCCGATTTCTACGTCGCGCCGGACAAGATGACCGATGCTGTGTCGCAGCATCTCGGCAATGCGGTGCGCGTGCATGATCGCACCGCCTTCGCCCCGGCTCTCGGCCGGTTCGCCGGCAAGCGAATCGCCGCCGATCCCGACAATGCCGTCGCCGCGATCTTCGACTCGCTCGAAGCAGGCGGGGCGACCGTGCTGGCGCTGCGCGATCCCGTGGTGCTCGCCAAGGCGATCAAGAACGACGCGGAAATCGCCGGGCACAAGGCCGCAAGCGTGCGCGATGGCGCGGCGCTCAGCCGCTTCCTGCGCTGGGTCGAGGAAACTGCGCCGGGCGGCGGCATTACCGAGCTCGATTGCGTCGACAAGCTGCTCGATTTCCGCCGCGAGACGGGCGTGCTCAAGGATACCTCGTTCGACACCATCTCGGCGACCGGCGCGCACGGCGCCAGCCCGCATTACCATTCCACGCCCGAATCGAATGCCGAACTGAAACCGGGCCAGCTCTATCTCGTCGATTCGGGCGGCCAATATGAGGACGGCACCACCGACGTCACCCGCGTGATCCCGATCGGCGAGCCGACCCATGAGATGAAGGACCGCTTCACCCGCGTGCTCAAGGGCAATATCGCGCTCGATACCGCGCTGTTTCCCGCAGGCACCAACGGCGGCCAGCTCGACGGTTTCGCGCGCCGGCCGCTATGGGAGGCGGGGCTCGATTTCGCGCACGGCACGGGCCACGGCGTCGGCGCCTATCTGTCGGTCCACGAAGGCCCGGCGCGAATCGCCAAGCCGACCTATCCCGGCGGCGGCCCCGCGGTGCCGCTCGAGCCCGGCATGATCCTGTCGAACGAGCCGGGATATTACAAGGCCGGCGAATATGGCATCCGGATTGAGACGCTGGTGCTGGTGGTCGAGCGCTCTGTGCCCGGCGGCGACATGCCGATGCTCGGCTTCGAAACGCTCACCTTCGTGCCGATCGAGCGCAGCCTGATCCTGCCCGAGCTGCTCAGCGCCGGCGAACGCGAATGGCTCAACGCCTATCATGCGAAGGTGCTCGAAAAGATCGGGCCGGAACTGGGCGGCGACGATCGCGCCTGGCTGGCCGCCAAATGCGCGCCGATAGGCTAGCGTTCGGGCTTGGCGGGCGCGGGCGGCGGCGTTTCGCCGCGTGCCTGCGCCTTGCGCTTGCGCAGATTCTCGCGCAGCGCCGCTGCGAGCCGTTCGGCCTTTTCGTCCTTGTCCGCCATGCCCACCCGATTATGCCGGCGCGGGCGCCTTGACAATCCGGGGGCCGTGCGGCCATAGGCGCCGCTCCCCGACATGGGTATGCTGCCGTAGCTCAGTGGTAGAGCGCATCCTTGGTAAGGCTGAGGTCGTGAGTTCAATCCTCACCGGCAGCACCATGTCTCCAGCCCGCACGGTTCCGTTCTTCGGTATCGGCCCCCATAAGGGGTAGCGCCGCCGGGTCTTTCGGACAGGGTGTCCCATTTGCGGATGACAATCGCGAACGAGAGACGCAAGCCGGTGGGATGGCCATTCTCGAACTCGCGGTTCAGGACCTGCGCCAGGGCGTGCTTGCCGCCAGCTTCGCGGCGGGATCGGTCGCGGCGGTCATCCGATGCGATGAGCGCGTGCGGGCGCTGTGGTCACGGCTGGTGGAGGATCGGCGCGAACAGCTTCCCTGGGAAGCCCCGCTGATCGACATCGCCCGCAATCATCACGGCAGCGCGGACATCACCACCAGCCTAGGCGACGTCTATTATTTCCAGCCCGGGCAGCATGGCTATATCGCGCGCAAGATCGAACTCGAGCGGTCCGATCCCGACGCCCCGATCCGCGCTCGCCCGGCGTCGTTCGTCCAGGGCGACGATCATTATTCAACCGATCCCGAAACGCTGGCCGCGTGCATGGATCTGGCCGATCGGCTGCTGCTCGCGCTGACGCCGGAGGGCGCCCCGGTGCCCCCCATGCGCGTCACCCTCCAGCGCTTGAAATATCAGCCATACGCCGCCGATTTCGACAGCCTGGCCCGGTTGAGCGCCAATTCGCTCGGCCGATGGGGGCGGCTCGTCGCCGCAATCGATCGCCAGCTCCAGCGAGCTGCCGGACCGTTCGGACGCACGCGCATTTCCGATCAGATC
>JBQCEK010000407.1:0-5300 GCA_051960335.1 Sphingomonas sp. | reverse complement strand
ACATCGAACGCCAGGATATCGACGATTCGCTTGGCGATTTCGGCGTCGCTCGTCTTGGGATCGCTGGCGAAGCGAACCTTCATCTCCTCGGCCAGCCCGCGCACGCCCTTCACACGCTTGACCGCCTTTTCCGCGGCGATTTTCTCCGCAAAGGTCTTCACGAAGCCCGTGAGCGTGACGATGCCATTGGCGACAGCGACACCGATCGCGGCATGGTCGATGCTGGGCTCCCAGGCTAGCTCCTCCATCACATCCTTCTGAAGCTGGCTATCGGTCTTCATCGCGAATCTCCTGAACGAACACGCGAGGCCGGTGCCCCGCTCATGGCCCTGTTTGTCGTTCGGCAGCGTCGCGCGGAATCGGGATTTTCACTTATCCGGCGCCAGCGACAAGTCGCCGCAGACCCTACGCAAATCCCCCAATGGATTGGCCACCGCGCGAACAGTTAATCTCGCCGTCGCCATTCGATGGGGAAGTTTCGTGAAAAACGTTCTGTTGTTGATCCATGACGATGTGGGACAAGAAGCACGGTTGCAATGCGCGCTTGATCTTACGCGCGCCATTGGCGGGCATCTGACCTGCGTCGATGTCTCCATCCTGCCGCGGTTCATGGACGATTATATTTCGATGGGCGGCGAAGTTTTGCTCGTTGCCGACGAACAGGCGCGGGAAGCGCGGAACCGCGCCCGCGTCGAAGCGCGGCTGGCGCAAGAAGATGTGCCCTGGAACTGGATCGACGTAACCGGCGAATTGACCGATTGCATGCGCAAGGCGGCCCGTCTGAGCGATGTGATCGTCGTCAACGCCAAGCTCGATCATTTCCCGCATCGGGAAATGGCGCATCTCGCCGGAGAGCTGATCGTGAAATCCGGCCGGCCCCTGCTTGCCGTGCCACAACACGCCAAGCGCATGGATCTTGCCGGGCCAGCGATGATTGCGTGGGATGGGTCGCCGGCGGCCGAGGCGGCGATGCGCGCCAGCCTGCCGCTGCTTGCGCTCGCTGACAGCGTGACCCTGGTCGAGATCGCAGACGGGTCCGTCAAATTGCCGGCCGAAACCGCCGCCGCCTATCTGTCCCGGCACTGGCTGAAGCCGGTCGTCCGCCGTGTGCCGGCGATCGCCGACGACGTGGGGACGGTGCTGCTCAATGAAGCACGCGCCGGCAATGCCGCCTTCGTGGTGATGGGGGGCTTCACGCATGGCCGGCTGATCGAAGCGGTTTTCGGCGGCGTGACCCGCCAGATGTTCGCCGAGGCCCAAATTCCCCTGTTTCTGGCGCATTGACGGGGGCTGACACTCCAGGGGGCTCCAGCCGCGCGCCGGCGAGCCCATGCGACCCGATGAAACCTATACCGCGCGACCGCGGAGCGGATTATAGGGAGCGCGCGGAACAGACGGTTTGGTCTGCCGGGTGCAGGGATCGCAATACCGAAGATGGCTGTTTTCTACGATGCGTCGGGGCGGCGGCGGCGGCGTTTTCGCGTGGCGGTGATCGCCTTTGCCGCGCTGATCCTTCTGTCGCTCGCCATTTTCATTGCCTCGATCGGCGCCGTGCCAAGCGCGCCGCTGCTGCCGATTCGGCCTGAAAACGCCGCGTTCCGGACGCTTCATCCGCCGCACGAGGGGCTGCTATCGCACACACGCCGCACGATCGACTGGTATGCGCGGCGCATCTACGGCCAGGGCCCCAGCGCGCAGAGCGCAACATCGGACGCGTCACTGGCGATCGCCTTCCACGCGCCCTGGGATCCGTCGAGCGCGGCTTCGCTGCAACGCCATATCGGCCAGCTCGACTGGCTGATACCCGGCTGGGTATCGATCACCGGCCCCGATCATCACATCACGGTGTTCCCCGACACGGCCGGTCGCGCGATCGTCAATCAGGCAGTGCACCGGCCGATGATCCTGCCGATGGTTCAAAATGCGCTGAACGATCAATGGGACAGCAAGGGCATCGCTGCGCTGCTGCACGATCCGGCGCAGCGAAAGGCATTGCTCGACAAGCTCGAGCCGTTCCTGATGCGCAACCATGCCGGGGGCGTGTTCTTCGACTTCGAGGAGCTGCCGCGATCCGCGCAGCGGGATTATCGCACCTTTCTTGCCGAGGCGCACCGCCGCTTTTCAGCGCATAATTGGGTGATCGCGATCGCCGCGCCGGTCGGCGATCCGGACTGGGACCTGCGCGCCTATGCCGCGGTCGTCGATAAGCTGTTCCTGATGACCTATGACGAGCATGAGACGAGCGGACCGCCCGGCCCGATCGCCTCCCAGCGCTGGTTCGCGGAAACGGTGGCGCGCGATGCCGCCGGCATTCCGAAGAACAAGCTCGTCGTCGCCATCGGCAATTATGCCTATGATTGGCACGACCACGGCGGCGACTCGCTCGACGTCGAGGAAGCCTGGCAGGAAGCCGCCGATTCGGGCGCGATGCCGGTGTTCGACAAGGTCAGCGGCAATTCCAGTTTCGCCTTCGATGACAATGGCACTCGCCACACGGTGTGGCTGCTCGATGCCGCCTCCGCCTACAATGAGCTTCATTTCCTCACGCGGGCGGGGATCGGAGGAGTCGCTTTATGGCGGCTGGGATCGGAAGATCCTGGCTTGTGGTCGATCTTCGGCCGCAATCACCGCCCGCTGCCGCCGGTTTCGGCGATCGGCCCCATCCCCGCGGGCACCAATGTCGACATCGAAGGCGCCGGCGAAATCCTGAAGATCGCCGCAAGCCCCGTATCGGGCTTGCGTCATGCCACCGCCGCGCGAGACGGATCGCTGGCCGATATCGTGTTCGATCGCCTGCCCTCACCCTATGTCGTTCAGCGCACCGGGAATATTCACGGCGATCTGGCGCTGACATTCGACGATGGGCCCGATCCGGAATGGACCCCACGGATTCTCTCGATCCTCGAAGAGAAGCATGTGCCAGCAACCTTCTTCATCGTCGGTGAGAACGCGCTGACACAGCGCCATCTGCTGAAGCGAATGGTGAGCGATGGCGACGAGGTGGGCAGCCACACCTATACGCATCCCAACCTCGCCAACGTGTCCAACCGCCAGGTCGCGTTGGAGCTCAACACCACGCAACGGCTGTTCCAGGCGTTCACCGGCCATTCGCTGCGGCTGTTTCGCGCGCCTTATTTCGGCGACGCCGAGCCGACCACCGCCGACGAAATCGATCCCGCGCTCGAAGCCCAGAACCGCGGCTATGTCTCGGTTGGCCTGCACGTCGATCCGGACGATTGGAAACGCCCCGGCGTTCAGGCGATCATCGATCGCACGCTCAAAGGCGTGCTGAGCGGGCCGCCCAGTTGCGGCCCGGATGCCGATGCCAATTGCAGCCGCAACGTCATCCTGCTGCATGACGGCGGCGGCAATCGCGCGCAGACCGTCGCCGCGCTGCCCGTGATCATCGATCAGCTGCGTGCGCATGGGTACCGCTTCGTGCCGGTGTCGACGCTCGCCGGTCTGTCGCACGAGGCGGTGCTGCCGCCGATTTCGGCAAGCGACCGATTGGCCGCACGCGCCGACCTTGCCCTGTTCGTCACGCTGGGCGGCATCGTCGTCGCGCTGCGCTGGCTCTTCATTTTCGCAATCACCATCGGCATCCTTCGCGCCATTGCGCTGTCGGCGCTGGCGCTCATCCAGGCGCGACGCGAGAATCGCGAGATTTTCCCGCCGATCGACCCCGAACGGTTCGTGACCGTCTTGATTCCAGCGTTCAATGAGGAGCGCGTGATCGAACGCGCGGTGCGCGGCGTGCTCGATTCCACCGATGTCCGCATCGAGGTGATCGTCATCGACGACGGATCGAGCGACCGCACCAGCGCGGTCGTCAGCGAAGCGTTCGCAGACGATTCGCGCGTTCGATTGCTGACGCTGGAAAATGGCGGCAAGGCCCGCGCGCTGAACCACGCGCTCGACCTGGTCAGCGGCGAAATCGTGGTCGCCCTCGATGCCGACACGCAATTCGAGCCGAAGACGATCAGCCGGCTCGCGCGGTGGTTCGTCGATCCCCGGCTGGGCGCGGTGGCGGGCAATGCAAAGGTCGGCAACCGGGTCAACCTCGTCACGCGCTGGCAGGCGCTGGAATATATCACCGCGCAGAATCTGGAACGCCGCGCGCTGGCCCGGCTGAACGCCATGACGGTGGTGCCCGGCGCCGTCGGCGCGTGGCGGCTGGAGGCGATCCGCGGCGTGGGCGGCTACCCCGACGATACGCTGGCCGAGGACCAGGATTTGACGATCGCCATCCAGCGCGCCGGCTGGACGGTCCGCTATGATCAGTTCGCGGTGGCGTGGACGGAAAGTCCCGAAGGCATCCGCAGCCTCGCCAAGCAGCGCTTTCGCTGGGCGTTCGGCACGCTGCAATGCCTGTGGAAACATCGCCGCGTGATGATCGAGGGCAAGCCACGCGGACTCGCCTTCATCGGGCTTCCCCAGGCGATCGTTTTCCAGATCGTGCTCGCCGCCATTTCCCCGATCATCGACCTCGCCTTGCTGATGAGCTTCTTCACGACCTATCTCGCGGTCGAGGCGCACGGCTGGGCTCAGACATCCCACGATGTCGAAAAGATGCTGATCTTCTGGCTGGTGTTCACCGCGATCGACCTGCTCGCCGCGACGATCGCTTTCGCGCTGGAGCGCCGCGAGCGCTGGCGGCTGCTATGGCTGCTGATCCCGCAGCGGATCGGATACCGCCAGGTGATGTATTATGTCGTGCTGAAGGCGATCGCCCAGGCGGTGCGCGGCCCGCGCGTCGGTTGGGGCAAGCTGCAACGCACCGGACGCGTCGCCGCCCGCAATGCCCCGTGATCGAACGCGCCGCCGGCTAGCGTTGCGTCGTTGATCGCCCATGCCACGCTTGCGCCCGATGCCCTACCCCGCCAAAGCAGCGCATCAATGATCCGATCAGCACGACAGACGCGCCGATGAAGGGCATCATCCTCAGCGCCGGCAACGGCACGCGGCTGTTGCCGCTCACCCGCGAGATGCCGAAATGCCTCGTCGATGTCGGCGGCCGGGCGATCCTCGATCATCAACTTGCCGCTCTCGCGGCGGCGGGGGTGGCCGAGGCGGTGGTGGTGATCGGCTATCGCGGCCGACAGGTTTTCGATCATCTCGCCGCCAATCCCCCGCCGCTGCCGGTCAGCCTGGTGACCAATCCATTCTGGGCGGTATCGAGCAGCATCGGCAGCGTCTGGGCGGCGCGCGCGCATCTGGCCGATCCGTTTTGCCTGATGAACGGCGACACGGTGTTCGCGCCGGCGATCATCGCGGGGGCAATCGCCGAGGCTGGCGGGATC
>JBQCEK010000406.1:0-2207 GCA_051960335.1 Sphingomonas sp. | reverse complement strand
AATCGCGAAGCGGAACACGCCGTAATAGAGCGCGAAATAGACGAGCCCCACCGGCAGCAACAGCAACGGCCGCGTCGCCTTCGGAAAATTGAGCGCGTAATCGAGGAACCCAGCCGAAAAGCCGAAGCCGAGCTTGACGCCGAGCAGGTCCATCAAGGCCATCGCGAGGCCCGTCAGCACCGCATGAAGCGCATAGAGCGCGGGCGCGAGAAACATGAAGCTGAACTCGATCGGCTCGGTCACCCCGGTCAGGAACGCGGTCAGCGCCATCGACAGCAGCATGCCGCCCACCGCCTTGCGCCGCTCGGGCAGCGCCGATCGGTACATGGCGAGGCACGCCGCGGGCAGGCCGAACATCATCACCGGAAAAAAGCCGGACATGAATCCGCCCGCGCTCGGATCGCCCGCAAAGAAGCGGTTCAGATCGCCGGTCGTACCGTGATAATCGCCGACGATGAACCAGGCGACATTATTGAGGATGTGATGCAGCCCTGTCACGATCAGCAGCCGGTTGAGCACGCCGTAGAAGAACAGCCCAGCCTCGCCTGACCCGATCACGGCGGTCGATAGCGTGTTCATGCCCGCATTGATTGGGGAGTAGAGCCCGCCGAAAACCAGGGCGATGCCGAGCCCGGCTAGGCCGGAGAGAATCGGCACAAACCGGCGGCCGCCGAAAAAGGCAAGGTAATCCGGCAGCTTGATCGTGGCGTAGCGATTGTAGAAGCCGCCGGCGATCAGACCGGAAAGGATGCCGATCGGCACCGACAGCTTGGCGATCGCCGCGCTGCGCCATGCCGCGTCGGCCAGCGTGGCGGCGTCCTTCGCCATGCCGGCGACGGCATCGGGCGGCACGTTGAGCAGCGTTTCCGCGCCCTTGGTGCTGACCAGGAAGCAGACCAGCCCGGCAAGGCCGGCCGCGCCGTTGTTGTCCCGCGCCAGCCCGACGCCGATGCCCAGCGCGAACAGGAGGCCGAGATTGTCGAAGATCGCCGCGCCTGCCGCCGCGACGAACGGCACGTTCAGCAGATCGGGCTGGCCGAGCCGAAGCAGCAGGCCGGCGATCGGCAGCACCGCGATCGGCAACATCAAAGCGCGGCCAAGCGGCTGGAGCGATTGCAGCGAGATTTTCATGCGGCCTCCTCCAAAATCGGGGCGACAAGCGCGCGGACGGCGGCTGCATCCGGTACCGCCAGCGCCTCGGCGGCAAGCGTTCGGCACCGGGCGAGATCGAGCGCGCGGACCAGCGCCTTGGTTTCGGCGACGGCGGCGCCCGGCACCGAAAGTTCGCTGACGCCGAGCCCGATCAGGATCGGCACGGCTTCGGCCACCGCCGCCAGCCCACCGCACACGCCCGTCCAGCCCCCATGCGCCGCCCCGCCGCGCACCGTCATGTCGATCAGACGAAGCACTGCTGGGTGAAGCCCGTCGAGCCCCGCCGCGACCGCCGGGTTGGTTCGGTCCCGCGCCAGGGCATATTGGCTCAGGTCGTTGCTGCCGATCGAGAAGAAAGCGGCGTCTGCGGCCAGCGTCTCGGCGATCAGCGCCGCGGCCGGGGTCTCGACCATGACGCCAAGCTCGGGCGCCGGCCGCCCCGCCTCGCTCGCCAGCCGGTTCAGCGTGTCGCGGGCGTCGCGCAATTCACGTGCATCGGCGACCATCGGCAGCATGATCTTCAGGTCCGCCGCCGTGACGCCGAGCAAGGCGCGGAACTGTGTTTCCAGCAGCTCGCGCCGCGCCAGCTGGAGGCGGATGCCGCGCAGGCCAAGCGCCGGATTCTCCTCCGACGCCATCGGGAGCCACGGGGCGGGCTTGTCGGCGCCGATATCCAGCGTGCGGATGATCAGCGGCCGGCTTCCCAGCGTATCGGCAATGGCTTGATAGGCGGCGCGCTGTTCGGCCTCATCCGGCGGCGCGGCGCGATCGAGAAACAGGAATTCGGTGCGCAGCAGCCCGCATCCCTCGGCGCCCTCGGCAACCGCGGCCCGCGCGTCGGCCAGCGAGCCGAGATTGGCGACCACCTCGATCCGCGTGCCGTCGCTGGTCGCGGCGCGGTCGTGGGCCTGAGCTTGGGCGGCTTGCCGGCGGGTTGCGGCCGCAGCGGCGGCGGCGCGCGCACCGTCGACGCAATTCTTGTCGGGGGCGATTCTCAGCGTGTCGCTGGCGAGGATCAGATCGGTGCCATCGTCGATCAGCGCCAGCGCCGGGCC
>JBQCEK010000405.1:0-6824 GCA_051960335.1 Sphingomonas sp. | reverse complement strand
CTGGCGCATGCCCGATCCGGGTGGGAGCAGGTGAAGTTTTCCGGCATCCCGTCCGATCAGCCGGCCGAACAGGAACCGCCCGGCCGGCCGCGGCGCGAGGATGTCGCGGTTGAGCGCCTGCGCAAATTGATCGGGCGTCAGCGTTTCGCACCATATCTCATCGCCCGCGCGGTAATCGCCGACGCCCGCGGCAACGGTGACGGCGATCGAGCCTGGTGCCGCCTCGGGCGCGATCACCGTGGTCGGACGGCGCGGCGCCTGCGCGCCGCCGGCATCAAGGATCGCCGCCACCGGCAGATCGACGCGATCCGGCAGCTTGACCAGATCAGCGGCGGTTACGCCCAGCGCTTCGGCGATTCGATTGAGCCAGCCCACCGATACGGTTCGCGTTCCCGTTTCCAGACGGCCGATGGTTTGCGCCGTCGTCGGCGGGTGACATCGCTGAGCGACTTCTTCAAGCGTCAGCCCCTTGGCGCGGCGTACTTCCCGGATCGCCGTGATCATCGTTCGTCCTCGGTTTTAACCTAGATGGTTTTTTATATTTCCTACAAACGTGCCCCTGTGGCAAGCGCCAAATCGACTCGAACAGACGAAGGAACTAGGGATGCGCGAGCTTGCGGAAATGACCATCGATGATCGCGGCGTCATTGGCGGACCTTCGGCCGCCACGCGACGACGCAGCGTTACGGTGAACATGGCGGAATCGCCGCTTTCCTGGCTGAAAGCGCGTGGCAAGATCGATGCGCGCCAGTTCGAAGCGGGCGAGCGGCTGCGCGCCGATTACGAAACCGCCGCGCTTGGCCCGCGAGTAACAATGCGCTGGGATGCGGCGCCTGGAGGGCGTCGCGGTGGCCCGGGCGAGGCGCTGGACCCCACAACCGCCCAAATCGCCGCCAAGCGCCGATTCCACGACGCGATCGGCGCGGCTGGCGCCGGGCTCAGCGACATCCTCTGGCGCGTGGTGTGCTCCGGTGAGGGACTGCCATCCGCCGAGCGCGCGCTCGGGTGGCCGACGCGGGCCGGCAAGCTGGTCCTTCGTTTCGCGCTGGATCGCGTCGCGGATCATTATCGGCTGCCGTGATCGCCACGTGACGATTGGCGCGCGCACGACTAAGTATCGCGCCATGACTTTGCGTATCGAAAGCCTTCCGCAACGCCGCGCGATCATCGATCGGCGCGCGGTTGGCGACGACCTGGCGGCGCTGGTCGAAACGGATGCCGGAAAGTTGCGCAAGGCGGTCGCGCAGCGCCTGAAGACCGCGCTCGATGCGGGCCGCGGCGAAATCGAGCGACGGCTCGCGCAACATCCCTCGCGCGGGCTGGAAGCCGCCGCCGGGCAGGCGTTCCTGATCGATCAACTCTTGCGCCTGCTCTACGATTTCACTGTCAATCGACTGCACCCCAACGCCAATCCAACCGCCGCCGAGCGGATCGTGTTGATCGCCGTCGGCGGCTATGGGCGCGGCGAGATGGCGCCCTATTCCGATGTCGATATCGGCTTCCTTACGCCGTGGAAGCAGCCCGCATGGGCCGAGCAGGTGATCGAATCGATCCTCTACACGCTGTGGGATCTGGGGCTGAAGGTGGGGCATTCGTCACGGTCGCTCGACGAAATGATCCGCCAGTCAAAAGCCGACGTGACCGTGCGCACGGCGCTGCTCGAGGCGCGATACATCTGGGGCGACACCGCGCTCTATGACGAGGCCGCGCGCCGCTTCAAGGCCGAGATTCAGGCCGATACGGCACGCGCGTTCATCGCCGACAAGCTCGCCGAGCGCAACGCGCGCCACCAGAAGATGGGGGACAGCCGTTACGTCGTCGAACCCAATGTCAAGGAAGGCAAGGGCGGCCTGCGCGACCTGCAGACGCTGTTCTGGATCGGCAAGGACGCTTACAATGTCCGATATGCGGCCGAGCTGGTCGATGCGGGTTTGCTGACGGCCGCGGAATATCGGCAATTTCACCGCGCCGAGAATTTTCTGTGGGCTGTGCGGTGCCACCTGCACAGCATCGCTGGCCGCGCCGAGGACCGCCTGACCTTCGACATGCAGCGCGAGATCGCCGGGCGCATGCGCTACGCCGACCGGCCGGGCAAATCGGCGGTCGAACGCTTCATGCAATATTATTTCATCCAGGCGAAAACCGTCGGCGATCTGACTGGCGTCTTTCTGGCGCACCTCGATGAGAAATTCGCCGGCCGCGGCCGACGGTTCGGGCTGCCGACGCTGCGCAGGCGCCCCCGCAAACTCAACGGCTTCGTGCTTGATCGCGGCCGATTGGCGATCCCGTCGGAAGGATTTTTCGCAGAGGATCCGGTGCGCCTGATGGAGCTGTTCCAACTTGCGGATTTGCATCATCTCGAAATCCATCCGCTGGCGATGCGCGCGGCCGCACGCGACGCCAAGCTGGCCGACGAGATTCGCCGCGATCCCCGCGCCAACGCCCTGTTCCTCGACGTGCTGACGTCGCCGCGCGACCCCGAAACCGTGCTTCGCTGGATGAACGAAGCGGGCGTGTTCGGCCGTTTCGTGCCCGATTTCGGCCGCGTCGTCGCGCAGATGCAGTTCGACATGTACCACCATTACACCGTCGATGAGCATACGATCCGCGCGATCGGGCTGCTGTCCAGAATCGAAAAGGGCGAGCTCAAGGGCGATCACCCGCTGTCGACCGGCATCATGAGGCGCATCGTCTCGCGGCGGGCGCTTTATGTCGCGGTGCTGATCCACGATATCGCCAAGGGGCGCGGCGGCGATCATTCGGTGCTTGGCGCCGAGGTCGCCCAGCGGCTCTGCCCCCGGCTCGGGCTGACAGCGGCCGAGACCGAGGCGGTCGCTTGGCTCGTCCGCTACCATCTGCTCATGTCGGCGACAGCCTTCAAACGCGACCTCTCCGACTTCAAGACGATCCTCGACTTCTGCGATGTGGTGAAGAGCCCGGAACGGCTGCGCATGCTTCTGGTGCTGACCGTCGTCGATATCCGCGCTGTCGGCCCCGGAATATGGAACGGCTGGAAGCGCCAATTGCTCACCAACCTGTTCGACGCAGCCGAGGAAGTGCTGCGGCTCGGCCACAAGCACAAGGGACGCAGCGAGCGGATCGCGGCCAAACAGGCGCGGCTCGCACAGGTCCTCGGCTGGGATGACCAGGCGTTTGAGCGTTTGGTGAAGCGTCTGCCGGAGGCCTATTGGATCGCCGAGCCCGAAGACGTGCTGGAGCGCAACGCTCGGCTGATCGCAGCATCGGGCGACGCACAACTGGCAATCGAGACGCAGGCGCATCCGGAACGCGGGGCCACGCTGGTGACGATCTACGCCGCCGATCATCCCGGCCTGTTCTATCGCGCGGCGGGCGCGATCCACGTCGCCGGCGGCAATATCATCGACGCGCGCATCCACACCACCCGCGACGGCATGGCGCTCGACAATTTCTTGGTGCAGGACCCGTTCGGCCGGCCATTCGACCAACCCAGTCAGCTCGAACGGCTCAAGTCGCTGATCGAGGATTCGTTCGCCAATCGCGGCAAACTGGTCGAGCGGCTGAAAGCCAAACCGCTGCCGCGCACCCGCGCCGAAGCGTTCGAGGTAGAACCAAATGTGTTCGTCGATAACGCCGCGTCGAACCGGTTCACCGTGATCGAGATCAACGCGCGCGATGGCCCCGCGCTGCTCAATCGCTTGGCGCGCGCGCTGTTCGATTCACGAACGACGATTCATTCGGCGCACGTCGCGACGTATGGCGAACGCGCGGTCGATACCTTCTACGTCACCGATCTGACCGGGGACAAGATCGCCAGCCCGCAGCGGCTGCGCGCGCTCGAGAAGCGCTTGCTAGACGCCGCCGCGAATCGCGACGACCAAGCTGAGGCCGCCTAACGAGCGCGGCTGACGCGTTTCGATCGAGCCTGCGCGAGGCAGGCCGCACGGGCTCAATGCCGGCGGAATCGAGTCGGATTGCCCGCCCCGCAGCGCCGGCAAGGCGTCACTTGGGCGCCAGCACCATTAGCATCTGGCGGCCTTCCATGCGCGGATATGCTTCCACCTTGGCGATCTCGCCCGTCGCCTCGGCGACGCGCTGGAGCACGGCCATGCCGAGCTGGCCGTGCGAAAGCTCGCGGCCACGGAAGCGCATGGTGACCTTCACCTTGTCGCCCTCCTCGATGAACTCGACGACCTTCTTCATCTTGGTGTCGTAATCATGGTCGTCGATGTTCGGACGCATCTTGATCTCCTTGATCTCCTGCGTCTTCTGCGACTTGCGCGCGGCGTTGGCCTTTTTCTGGGCCTCGTATTTGAACTTGCCGACGTCGAGGAACTTGGCGACGGGCGGATCGGCGTTGGGCGACACCTCGACGAGATCGAGGCCGACTTCCGCTGCCTGCTCCATCGCCTCGCGCGTGTACATCACGCCGAGATTTTCGCCTTCATGGTCGATCACGCGGACCTTGGGCGACTGGATGAATTCATTGTAGCGGGGGCCGTTCATCGGCGGGGCCACCGGGCGCCGGATCATGGGAGGACGGATAGGTGTAGCTCCTGGGTGTTGTTAATTTGACATGGCAGAATAACCGCTAACCGGCCGCCGGGAAAGGGCGGACCGGCCAGACGATCGAAATACCGCCACGCTGTGGCGTGGCGGCTAAGCTCTCATATCGGGAGCAAGCGCTTCCTTCGCAAGGCGCGTCACCGCATCCTCGACGCTCAGCACCTCCTGACGCGCGCCCTCGCCGAGCGGCCGCAGCGCGACGGTACCTTCCTCCGCCTCGCGCTTGCCGACGACGAGCAGGTTGGGCACCTTGGCCAAGCTGTGCTCGCGCACCTTGTAGTTGATCTTCTCGTTCCGCAGGTCGGTCTCGACACGCAGCCCCGCCGCCTTGAGCTTTTCAGCGACCTCGCGGGCATAATCATCGGTATCGGAGACGATCGTCGCCACCACCACCTGAACCGGCGCGAGCCACAGCGGCAGCTTGCCGGCATAGTGCTCGATCAGGATGCCGATGAAGCGCTCGAACGTGCCGAGGATCGCGCGGTGGAGCATCACCGGCCGGTGCCGCTCGCCATCCTCGCCGACATAGCTCGCGTCGAGCCGGTCGGGCAGCACCCGATCCGACTGGATCGTGCCGACCTGCCACGTCCGTCCGATCGCGTCGGTCAGGTGGAATTCGAGCTTGGGGGCGTAGAACGCGCCCTCGCCCGGCAGTTCTTCCCATCCGAACGCCTCGGTAGCGCGGCCCGAAGCGGCGACGGCGTCGCGCAATTCCTGCTCGGCCATGTCCCACATCTCGTCAGAACCGAAGCGTTTGTCCGGGCGCAGCGCGAGCTTGATCGCGTAAGTGTCGAAGCCCAGATCCTTGTACACGCTGTCGAGCAGGTCACAGAACGCGCGCACCTCATCGACCAGCTGATCCTCGCGAACGAAGATGTGTGCATCGTCCTGGGTGAACTGGCGCACGCGCATGATGCCGTGGAGCGCGCCGTGCGGCTCGTTCCTGTGGCAGCAGCCGAATTCGGCCATGCGCAGCGGCAGGTCCCGGTAACTGGTGATGCCCTGCTTGAAGATGAGCACATGCGCCGGGCAGTTCATCGGCTTGAGCGCCATCCACTCGGCGGCGTCCGACACCAGCGGCCCTTCATCCTCGGTATTGGGCACCTCGTCGGGGATGACGAACATGTTCTCGCGATATTTGCCCCAATGGCCCGATTTCTCCCACTGGCGCGCGTCCATCACCTGTGGCGTCTTGACCTCGACATAGCCCGCCGCATCGAGCCGGCGGCGCATATACGCCTCGAGCTGGCGCCAGATCAGATAGCCCTTGGGGTGCCAGAATACGCTGCCATGCGCCTCGGCCTGGAGGTGGAACAGGTCCATCTCCTGGCCCAGCTTGCGATGATCGCGCTTGGCCGCTTCCTCGAGCCGCATCAGATGCTGGTCGAGCTGCTTCTTGTTCAGCCAGCCGGTGCCGTAGATGCGGCTGAGCATCGCATTGTTCTGGTCGCCGCGCCAATAGGCACCCGAAACGCGCGTCAGCTTGAACGCGTCGGACGCGAGCTTGCCCGTCGAGGCGAGGTGCGGGCCTCGGCACATGTCGAGCCACGCGTCCTCGCCCTTGCCGGCGCGATACACCGTCAGTTCTTCATTATCGGGCAGATCGGCGGCCCATTCGGCCTTGAAGGTCTCGCCCTGCCTGGTCCAGCGCTCGATCAACCGCTCGCGGCTCCACACCTCGCGGATCAGCGGCTCGTCGCGCGCGATGATGCGGCGCATCTCCTCCTCGATCAGCGGCAGGTCTTCCTCGGTAAACGGGCCGTGCTCAGCCGACGGAGCGAAGTCGTAATAAAAGCCATCATCGGTCGCCGGACCGAAGGTGATCTGCGTCCCCGGGAACAGCTTTTGCACCGCTTCGGCCAGCACATGCGCGTAATCGTGGCGCGCGAGCTCGAGCGCGTCCTTCTCGTCCTTTGCGGTGATCAGCGCGAGCGCGGTGTCGCCCTCGAACGGGCGCATGATATCACGCACCTCGCCGTCCACGCGCGCTGCGATCGCTGCCTTGGCCAGCCCCGGCCCGATCGCCGCGGCGACGTCCGCCGGGGTAGTCCCCGGGGCTACCTCACGGACGGAACCGTCGGGTAGCGTAATGCGGAACATCTCGGACATCGGATTCTCGACGCTTTCTCTATTATTCGGGCAGCCGGCGGCATATGCCGGCTCACCCCATATAGGCAAGCGCCCACCTTGTGCGAATCGTGACGCGCGTCAGGCCTGCTGGATGTAATCGCGCATCGCGCGCGCATCGGCTTCGATTCGCTCGATCCGATATTGGACGA
>JBQCEK010000404.1:0-2796 GCA_051960335.1 Sphingomonas sp. | reverse complement strand
CGATGCCCTGGAGCTTGACGCCCTTGACGAGAAACATCGTCACCGGAGCCTTCGATTTTCGCAGCGCGTTGAGGAACAGGTCCTGAAGCGATGTCTGCTTGTCGGCCATCATGAGGTCCTTGTTATTGGCGAGATCTTGGCCTCGCATTGCGCCGGTTCCCGACGTCGGAGAGGCGCGTCATGCGCCCATGCCGGTAATCTAGGGTGGCGCGTGCCGGGCGTCCATATGCGTTTGGCGTCGGCGGATAGTTCCGCTTATTCGTCGCCGCGGCTTTCGGTGATGCCGAGCAGCTTCAATTTGCGGTGGAGCGCCGATCGCTCCATGCCGATGAACGTCGCGGTTCGAGAGATATTGCCCGAGAAGCGCCGGATTTGGACACGCAAATATTCGCGCTCGAAGCTTTCCCGCGCCTCCCGAAGCGGCGCGCCCATGATGGCCGTCGTCCCCGCCCCGCCATCGTTTTGCTCGCCAAGCACTTCGGCGGGAAGCAGATCGAGGTCGATCCGGCCGATCCGGTCGCCCGGTGCCAGGATGACGGTGCGTTCCACCACGTTGCGCAGCTGCCGCACATTGCCGGGCCAATCGTAGGATTGCAGCGCGACCATCGCATCCGATGCCACCTCGGGTGTCGGCACCCGGCGCTCGGCGGCGTAATGCGCGACGAAATGATCGACCAGTGCCGGAATGTCCTCGCGACGATCGGCGAGCGGCGGAATCTCGACGGGAACGACGTTCAGGCGATAATAAAGGTCCTCGCGGAACCGGCCGGCCGTAATCTCGGCGGTCAGATCGCGCGCCGTCGCCGAAACCACGCGCACGTCCACCTTCACGATCCGCTGCCCGCCGATCCTGGTGAAGCTTTGATCGGTCAGCACGCGCAGGATCCGCGCCTGGGTGGCGATCGGCATGTCGGCGATCTCATCCAGAAACAACGTGCCGCCATGCGCCTGTTCGAGCAGGCCGGGGCGAACCAGGTCGCCACCGTCTTCCACACCGAACAGCTCCTCTTCGACGCGTTCGGGCGTCATCCGCGCGGCGCTGACGATGACGAAGGGCGCCCCGGCGCGTTGGCTCCAGCCGTGGAGCAGTCGCGCCGCGACTTCCTTGCCCACACCCGCCGGCCCCATGATCATCACTCGGCTGCCGGTCGAGGCAACGCGTTTCAGCGTCGCGCGCACCGCGTTCACCGCGCCGGAACTGCCGGTGAGGTCGTTCTCGCGCCCGGCGCTTGCCCGCAGCGACTCCACCTCCCGCTTCAGCCGCTCGGTCTCGGTCGCGCGATCGACCATCAGCAGCAGGCGTTCGGCTTCGAACGGCTTTTCGATGAAGTCGGCCGCCCCGCGGCGGATCGCCGCCACCGCCGTATCGAGGTTGCCGTGCCCGGAAATGACGAGAACGGGGATCGACGGATCGCGTCGCTTGATCTCGTCGAGCAGGTCCAGTCCGTCGAGCCGCGATCCCTGCAACCACACGTCGAGCAGCACCAGGCTCGGCCGGCGCGCGGCGATCGCCTCCAGCGCGGCGTCGCTGTCGGCCGCGGCGCGCGTGCCATAGCCTTCGTCTTCGAGGACCCCCGCCACGAGTTCGCGAATGTCGAGTTCGTCGTCAACGACGAGGATGTCGAGAGCCATGGGTCAGGATGTCCGGGTACGAGTAAGGGTGGCAGGGGTCGTGTCTTCGGTGGTTCGGGGAGCGGCGTCGCCGCTGAGATCGAGGCTGGCGAGCATGCGCGCGTCGAAACGCATCGTCACGATCGTGCCGCCGCCGGGGCGGTCCCCGAAATCGATCGTGCCGAAATGCTCCTCGGCGATCTTCTTGACGATGGCGAGGCCAAGGCCGGTGCCGCGTGCCCGCGTCGTCATATAGGGTTCGACCAGGCGGGTGCGCTCGCTGGGCAAGCCGACGCCGTTGTCGGCGACTTCGATCGTCGCGAAGCCATCGCTTTCGGCAAGCGCCATGACGACATCGCCCGTCGCGCCCTCGCCCTTGGCGTCGATCGCCTCCACCGCATTCTTCACGATGTTGGTCAGCGCCTGGCCAAGCTGCCGCCGATCGCAGACGAGCGCAGCCGGCGATTCATCATGGACCAAACGGAAGGTGACATTGGGATGGGCCACCTCGTGCAGGAACAGCGCCTGCCGGCCGATATCCACCAGCGATTCTTCGCGGAAAACGGGCTTCGGCATTCGCGCGAACGAGGAGAATTCATCGACCATCCGGCGCAGGTCGCCAACCTGGCGGACGATCGTCTCGGTCAGCCTTCCGAAAGTCCCGTCGCTTCCCTCGAACTGCTTGCCATAGCGGCGCTGCAGTCGCTCCGCCGCCAGCTGGATCGGCGTCAGCGGATTCTTGATTTCATGCGCGATCCGCCGCGCGACATCCGACCAGGCGGCGCGGCGCTGATCGAGCAACTGCTGCGTGATGTCGTCGAACGTCAGCACCTGCCCCTTTTCGTCGCCCGTTATCTTCACCGCCAGCGTCTTGGGCTCGCCGTCCGCCGCGACCTGGACGATCGCCTCGCGTGTATCGCCATCGAGCAGCGCATCGAGCTCGGGCGCAAGCGCGGCAAGCGGCTCGCCCACCGGGTTGCGGTCGGCAACGTGCAGCATGGTCGCTGCCGAGCTGTTGACGAGCTGAACGCGCCGATCGCTGCCGATCGCGATC
Organism: Sphingomonas sp.; assembly: GCA_051960335.1. Classification (GTDB taxonomy): domain Bacteria; phylum Pseudomonadota; class Alphaproteobacteria; order Sphingomonadales; family Sphingomonadaceae; genus Sphingomonas. The sequence continues at coordinate 131 of JBQCEK010000404.1, read as the reverse complement.
ACGCCGGCCGTCACACCGGACATCACCGCCTCGATCAACGCCCGGCGACTGTCCAGCGCGGACGTCTGCGCCTCCAGTCGCTGGGTCATCACGTTAAACGCGCTGCCCAGCGTACCGATTTCGTCCCGAGT
>JBQCEK010000403.1:0-3867 GCA_051960335.1 Sphingomonas sp. | reverse complement strand
CGCACATGCCGTAATTGCCCGCGCCGAAGCTGCCGCCGATCAGGATCGTGATCTTGGGCACGCTTGCCGTCGCCACCGCCGTCACCAGCTTGGCGCCGTGCTTGGCGATTCCTTCCGCCTCATATCTGCCGCCGACCATGAAGCCGGAGATGTTCTGGAGGAACAGCAACGGAATGCGGCGCTGGCAGGCGAGCTCGATGAAATGCGCGCCCTTCACCGCGCTTTCGGAGAACAGCACGCCGTTGTTGGCGAGGATCGCCACCGGCATCCCCCAGATATGCGCGAAGCCGCAGACCAGCGAGGTGCCGTAGAGCGCCTTGAACTCGTGAAACTCGCTGCCGTCGACCAGCCGCGCGATCACCTCATGCACATCATAGGGCGCGCGGACGTCGTCGGGGATGATTCCGTACAGCTCCTCGCCCGCAAATTTCGGCGGCCGCGGATCCTTCAGCGCGATGTCGGGCGTGCGGTTGGCGGGCAGCGTCGAAACGATGTCGCTCACGATCGTCAGCGCATGCTCGTCATTCTCGGCGACGTGATCGACCACGCCGGACTTGCGCCCGTGCGTCTCCGCCCCGCCCAGCTCCTCGGCAGAGATCACCTCGCCCGTCGCCGCCTTCACCAGCGGCGGGCCGGCGAGGAAGATCGTGCCCTGCCCCCGCACGATCACGCTCTCGTCGCTCATCGCCGGCACGTATGCGCCGCCGGCGGTGCAGCTGCCCATCACGCAGGCGATCTGCGGGATGCCGAGCGCGGACATAGTCGCCTGGTTGAAGAAGATCCGCCCGAAATGATCGCGATCGGGAAACACGTCGGCCTGATGCGGCAGGTTGGCCCCGCCCGAATCGACCAGATAGATGCACGGCAGCCGATTCTGCTCGGCGATCTCCTGCGCGCGGAGATGCTTCTTCACCGTCATCGGATAATAAGTGCCGCCCTTCACCGTGGCGTCGTTGCACACGATCATCACCTGCCGGCCCGAGACGCGCCCGATCCCGCAGATCAGCCCGGCGCCGGGCACCTCGCCATCGTAAAGGTCGTGTGCCGCAAGCTGCCCGATCTCGAGGAACGGCGATCCCGGATCGAGCAGCCGTTCGACACGCTCGCGCGGCAGCAACTTGCCACGGGACACATGCCGCTCCCGGCTCTTCTCGCTGCCGCCGAGCGCCGCCTTGGCGACATCGGCGCGCAGCCGATCGACCAGGCCGCGATTATGCGCGGCATTGGCGCGGAACGATTCGCTGTCGGGCGACAATCTGGTGTCGAGCACCGGGGCGCTCATTCAGGACTCCTCTTTTTGTTGCCGGTGTGACTAGTGGCTCGCTCCGCCACTGGCAATCGCTGCGCCGTGGGTGTAGCCCTTCGATCATACACCGAATTCCGGAGAGGTTTTTCCATGAAGCGTATCGCATTTCTCACGGCGGCGTTGCTCGCCACCACTGCCTGCACGGTCCATTCGCCCAACAACAGCGCCGCGGCGGACGCCACGCCCGCGGCGGCCGGCACGCAATCGGGCATCGATCTCGCCGGCATGGACAAGAATGTGAAGCCCGGCGACAATTTCGATGATTACGCCAATGGCACCTGGCGCGCGAAGACCGAGATTCCCGCCGATCGCTCCTCGACCGGCGTGTTTCTGACGGTGTTCGACAAGGCCGAGGCGAACAATCGGGCGATCATCGACGAAGCGATCAAGGCGAATGCCGCCGCTGACACCGATCAGGGCAAGATCGCCAATTATTACAACGCCTATATGGACACCAAGGGGATCGAGCAGCGCGGCCTCGCGCCGCTGCAGGCCGATTTCGCGGCGATCGCTGCGCTGAAGGACAAGACGCAGCTCGCCGCGATGCTGGGCGCGAACATGCGCGCCGACGAGGATCCGATCAACGCGACCAGCCTGGGCACCGAGAACCTGTTCGGCCTGTTCGTCACGCAAGCGCTGACCGATCCGAACAAGACCGTTCCCTATCTGCTTCAGGGTGGCCTCGGCCTGCCGGATCGCGATTATTATGTGTCTACCTCGCCCGACATGGTGAAGATCCGCACTGCCTATAAGACCTATATCGCCCAAATCCTGACGCTTGCCGGGATCAGCGACGCCCAGGCGCGCGCGCAACGCATCTTCGATCTCGAAACAAAGCTGGCCAAAACGCACGCCACGCTGACGGATACCAACCAGATGTCGAAGGGCCACGATCCCTGGACCAAGGCGGATTTCGCCAAGAAGGCGCCGGGGATGGATTGGGATGCCTATTGGCAGGCGGCGGGCCTGCCCAATCAGCAGGATTTCATCGCCTGGCAGCCGGGCGCGATCACCGGCGAGGCGGCGCTGGTCGGCAGCGAACCGCTGCAAAGCTGGCAGGATTGGCTCACCTTCCACCGCATCAACGAGGTGACGGCGGTGTTGCCCCAGGCGTTCGACGCCGCGCACTTCGCCTTCTTCGGCACCACGCTGTCCGGCACGCCGCAGCAGCGCCCACGGGACAAGCGCGCCATCGCATCGGTGCAGACCGCGCTCGGCGATGCCGTCGGCCAGCTCTATGTGAAGCAGTTCTTCCCCGCCTCGTCCAAGGCCGACATCCAGAATATGGTGAAGGGCATTCTCGCCGCGTTCGATCGCCGCGTCGCCAATCTCACCTGGATGGCGCCGGCCACCAAGGCGGAGGCGCGCAAGAAGATCGAAACACTGAAGGTCGGTATCGGCTATCCGGAAACTTGGCGCAGCTATGCGGGGCTTGAGGTTCGCGCGGACGATCCCGTCGGCAACATGCGCCGCGCGAGCCTGGCCGAATATCGTCATCAGATCGCCAAGATCGGCAAGCCGGTCGATCGCGGCGAATGGTGGATGACGCCGCAGACCGTGAACGCCGTGAACCTGCCGTTGCAGAACGCGCTGAACTTCCCCGCGGCGATCCTGCAAGCGCCGTTCTACGATCCGAACGCCGATCCTGCGCATAATTACGGATCGATCGGCGCGACGATCGGGCACGAGATCAGCCACAGCTTCGATAACAACGGCGCCGAATTCGATTCGACCGGCAAGCTGCGCAACTGGTGGACCCCGGCCGATCTGGCGCATTTCAAGCAGCAAGGCGCAGCGCTCGTGGCTCAATATAACGCCTATGAGCCACTGCCGGGGCTGCACATCAATGGCGAGCAAACGCTTGGCGAGAATATCGCCGACGTCGCCGGCCTGACCGCCGCCTATGAGGCCTATCACGCCTCGCTGAACGGCAAGCCGGCGCCGGTGATCGACGGGCTGACCGGCGATCAGCGCTTCTTCCTCGCCTTTGCGCAAAGCTGGCGTGAGAAGACCCGCCCGCAAGCGATCAAGCAGCAACTGGCGACCGACGTCCACGCCCCCGGCAGCTTCCGCGCGCTGACGGTGCGGAACCTCGACGCCTGGTATCCCGCGTTCGACGTCAAGCCGGGCCAGAAGCTCTACCTGACCCCCGACAAGCGCGTTCACGTCTGGTAATCGAACGCCGCAGCGCCGCGCCCTCAAGCGCCGGCGCTGCGGCTGAAATTGGTTGGAATGAGCTGCCGATCAGCGATGGCGCAGCACCCTCGATCTCCCCTCCCTGAAAGGGAGGGACAAGGCTCCCAGCTACCCTCAGTGAAAGCGGCATAAGCTCTTTCAATGTTGGAAAATATTTGAGAAACAAGCGGGTCGCCTCGCACGACCGCTCTTTGACACCGCTATAATCTCGATCGCGAATCCGTCGCGTCACTGTCGCCTTGCCGTTCGGTATGAGCGCGCCGCGGTCGCGCTGGTGTGTGCAACCGCCGCGCAGATGTCGCCTCACTGTCGCGTGGATGGGGCGAAACCGCCGCCTCGCAGGCGCATTCCCGGCGCAAAAGCCA
>JBQCEK010000402.1:0-3532 GCA_051960335.1 Sphingomonas sp. | reverse complement strand
ACGCACGATAACGGAGCAATACGGCAAACCCACGAATCGCAACCCTTCACCCCCCCCAAGGGGGGGACCCCGCTATTCTTCGTGCCTCAGATATGAAGCTTATCGAATAGGTCAAACCAATCCGGATCCGCCCGTTCAATCAGCTCGATCTTCCACGCTCTGCGCCATTTTTTGACCGCCTTTTCGCGCTCGATCGCATCCTCGATGCTGTCATAATGCTCAGTGTAAACGAGACGCGTCAGCCCGTATTGCCGCGTAAATGCACCGCCCTCGCCAATGCGGTGTTGCCATGCCCGTTGGGCGATCGACGACGTCACGCCCGTGTAGATCGTCCCGCGATAACGATCAGCCATGATGTAGAGCCAGCCGCCCGACATTTTCAGTCCCAGGCAAGGAAAAGCGGGGTCCCCGCTTTCGCGGGGATGACGGGTGTGGGAAGCCTCACTCCATCGTCAGAACGATCTTCCCCACGTGATCGCCCGATTCCAGCCGGCGGTGCGCTTCGGCGGCATCGGCCAGCGGGAAGGTGGCGTCGATCTCGGGCTTCAGGCGACCGTCCTCGACCATCGGCCAGACGGTACGGGCAAGTTCGTCAGCGACCAGCGCCTTGAACGTCGCGTCGCGCGGGCGGAGCGTCGATCCGGTCAGCGTCAGGCGGCGGCGCATGATTTCGAAGATCGGAACGGTCGCCTGGGCGCCGCCCTGCACCGCGATCGAAACGTGCCTGCCATCGTCGGCGAGGCATTGCAGGTTGCGCGGCACATAATCGCCGCCCACCATATCGAGCACTGCGGCGACGCCCTCGCCCCCGGTGATCTCCTTGACGCGAGCGACGAAATCCTCGGCCTTGTAGTTGATCGCATGATCGGCGCCGATCGCTTTCGCCCGAGCGCATTTCTCGTCGGAACCGGCGGTGACGATGATCGTCAGATCGAACAGCTTGGCGAGCTTGATCGCCATCGTGCCGATCCCGCTGGTGCCGCCGTGGACCAGCACCGTATCGCCATCGGAAACATAGGCGCGCTCGAACAGGTTGGTCCACACGGTGAACAGCGTTTCGGGCATCGCCGCCGCCTCGATCATCGTCAGCGTCGCCGGCACCGGAAGGCACTGGCCGGCCGGCGCGACGGCATATTCGGCGTAACCGCCGCCGGCGAGGAGCGCGCACACCTTCTGGCCGATCAACTCCCGATCGCCGCCCGCGCCGACGGCCACAACGGTGCCGGCAACCTCCAGTCCGGGAATCGATGGCGCACCCGGCGGCGGCGGATAACCGCCCTGCCGCTGCAGCACGTCCGGCCGGTTGACCCCCGCGGCGGCCACCTCGATCAGCACCTCGCCAGGTCCGGGTGTGGGTACTGGCCGCTCGACCGGCGCCAGCACGTCCGGGCCACCCGGTTCGGCTGGATCGATTGCCGTCATGACGTCAGGAATCGCGCGCATCTTTGCCCCCACCTCCGCGCGGGCCTTATTGACTTCGCGGTCTCCCCGGTCAACGTTGGACCCATGGATTCCGACGAGAATCTCCCGCGCCGGGCCGATGACCCGATCGCACAACTTGCCCGGCAGGACCTTGATCCGCTGTCGGTGGCGGAGCTCGACCAGCGTATCGCTGATCTCGAGGCGGAAATAATGCGCGTCAGACGCCACAAGGAGCGCGCCGTTAACCACCGCGCAAGCGCCGACCAGCTATTCAAGCGATGAGCGCGAACCGCACCCTCGCGCCGGGCCAGTCTCTTCTCCGCGAGAGCGTCCCGACAGGATGGTGCGGAAGGCCAGTGCTTGATGCGAGCGGCCCGACACCCGACATATTCGGCAAAGGGTCGCGCGTCTCTGCGGCCCGCATGGAGTTAACGTAATGCCATCTTTCGCCTCCGCGCTTGAAAGCACGCTGCACAAGGCGCTCGAAGCCGCATCCTCGCGGCGCCATGAATATGCCACGCTAGAGCACCTTCTGCTCGCGCTGATCGACGATGAACACGCCTCCAAGGTGATGGAATCGTGCAACGTCGATCTTGGCGACCTGAAGGCGACCGTCACGCACTATCTCGATACCGAGCTCGACGCGCTGAAGGTCGATGCGGCGACCGATCCCTCGCCGACCAGCGGATTCCAGCGCGTGGTACAGCGCGCGATCCTGCACGTTCAATCCTCGGGTCGCGATGAAGTGACCGGCGCGAACGTGCTCGTCGCCCTGTTCAGCGAGCGCGAGAGCTACGCGGTCTATTTCCTCCAGCAGCAGGACATGAGCCGCCTGGATGCCGTCAGCTTCATCAGCCACGGCGTCGGCAAGGGCGGCGCCGTCGCGGAGCCGCGCGAAGTGAAGGGCGCCGATGAGGAAAAGTCCTCGAAGAGCGACAAGGGCAAGAGCGAAAGCGCCCTGAAACAGTTCACCGTCGATCTCAACGAGAAGGCGAAGAGCGGCAAGGTGGATCCGCTGATCGGCCGTGGGCCAGAAGTCGATCGCACCGTGCAGATTCTCTGCCGCCGCTCGAAGAACAATCCGCTCTACGTCGGCGATCCCGGCGTCGGCAAAACCGCGATCGCCGAGGGGCTCGCGCGCAAGATCGTCGAAGGCGATGTGCCCGACGTGCTGAAACCGGCCGTCATCTATTCGCTCGATATGGGCGCGCTGCTCGCCGGCACGCGCTATCGCGGCGATTTCGAAGAGCGGCTGAAGGCTGTCGTTTCGGAGCTCGAAAAGCTGCCCGACGCGATCCTGTTCATTGACGAGATCCACACGGTGATCGGCGCGGGCGCGACCAGCGGCGGCGCGATGGACGCCTCGAACCTGCTGAAGCCCGCGCTGTCGGGCGGCACGATCCGCTGCATAGGCTCGACCACCTACAAGGAGTTCCGCAACCATTTCGAGAAGGATCGGGCGCTGCTCCGGCGCTTCCAGAAGATCGACGTGAACGAGCCCACCGTCGAGGACACGATCAAGATCCTCGCCGGCCTGCGCAGCGCGTTCGAGGAGCACCATTCGGTCAAGTACACGCCGGACGCGATCAAGAGCGCGGTCGAGCTTTCGGCCCGCTACATCAACGACCGCAAGCTGCCCGACAAGGCGATCGACGTGATCGACGAGGTAGGCGCGATGCAGATGCTCGTCCCGGTTTCCAAACGCCGCAAGACGATCACGCCCAAGGAGATCGAGGCCGTCATCGCCACCATGGCGCGCATCCCGCCGAAATCGGTGTCGACCGATGACAAGAAGGCGCTCGAAACGCTCGAGACGGATTTGAAGCGCGTCGTGTTCGGCCAGAACGAAGCGATCGAAAAGCTGTCGTCCGCGATCAAGCTGGCCCGCGCCGGGCTGCGCGATCCCGACAAGCCGATCGGCAACTATCTGGTCACCGGCCCCACCGGCGTCGGCAAGACCGAGGTTGCGCGCCAGCTCGCGTCGATCATGGGCATCCCGCTCCAGCGGTTCGACATGTCCGAATATATGGAACGCCACTCGGTCAGCCGCCTGATCGGCGCGCCTCCGGGTTATGTCGGCTACGACCAGGGCGGGCTTTTGACCGATGCG